>CALXVT010000003.1 GCA_944392175.1 uncultured Clostridia bacterium | reverse complement strand
ACATTGGGCAAGAGAATACAATAACTTTCCAATGAAACCATTAGGATGGAAAAGTCCAAATGAAAAATACTTAGAGTTTATTAAGTTGTAGAGCTTGTATATCAAAGAGGGTATTTCAAAGTATATATTTATCAGTAAAGTGTGACATATGTTTGACAAACCTACACGATAATAATAAGAAAAAACATATTGTATTTGAAATTAAATTAATAAAGTAGTATAATTAATAAGTCAAACTATAGAAGAGAGTAATGCCAGAATTTGGCAGAAAGGGGAATGAAAATGAAAAAAGAAGTTGACGAAATGATTGAATTATTAACTTTAGTAAGAAAGGTTAATGATTCTCCTAATATGATTGGATTAACAGAAGATATCCGGAGAAATTTCAAATATGGGATTGCTAATTTAGAACTTCCTATTTTTTTAGATGATGTTTTAGATATGGATATTGAATGTTATGATGAAGGCAATCCTTCATTAGACTCTGCTGTGTGGGTTATAAGATTTATAATGAAATATTTTAATACTAACACAGTTTTGGGTTTCGATGAGATTGAAAAAGTCTATGAGAAAATGGAATATCCACCTTTTAATGTCAAAGCATTGGAAGCGTATATTACTGATTGTGTAGATATACTTACAGGAAGAAATAACAATCTTCTATACAGTGCAGACACAGGAGATAACTTCTGGTTGGAATTGGAAGAAGCCATTTGTTATGAACAACTTGTTATTTTAAGATTAAATGATGAGTTTGTTATAGTTGCAGGCGCAACGAAAGAAAAGATTCTTTTAAGAACAAGGACAGGAAAAATCAAAATGTCCTATAAAAAGATAGAAAACTGTATACAATCAATAATCAGTGTATATAGTGATATGATTTGAAAATTAAGAGGGGGAGAAAAAATGAATAATGGACTTATTTATGTTCAAAGCTATAATGTTGAGTATAAAATATTGATACCAACGGAGAAAAAATATATTCCGAAGGATATTAATGATATAGTAGAACATTTTCAGAACTATAGTAATTGTTTGAGTGAATTTGAATGTTTTTTATATAAAAACATTGCAGATGTTTTAGAATTCGTTCTAAACAATAAAAATATCACATTGAACGATTTATATAGTGACGAAGGTTTTGTAAATATTAAATTGACTTTTGCAACAAGAATTGCATTAGATCAATTTGAGAATAAGTTCAAAAATCTTTTAATTCATTAGAATTCAAACAGGCCATAGTGAGTGCAGTATTTTGTAACACTAAGGTCTGTTTTTTTATTATGATTTTTTTGTGTATTTTATTGACAATTATAGTAATAAAAAAATAAAATATACATGAAAATTGTTACTGACTAAAGATAAAATCAATGTTATAGTTATAAAAAAATATGGAATAATATAAATAGGCAGTAGCACCAAGTGTTACTGCCTAAAATTTTATAGTTAGAGGTATAAATATGAATTTAGATATAGTTAATGAAATTTTAAATATTGATAATAAAGCAAAGAATAATATTAAAGAAGTGGAGGAAAAAAACAAGCAGGTTGAAAAATATATTGTTCAAGAAGTATCAGTAAAAGAAGCAGCATTAGAAGCAAAATATCAAGATACATTAAACAAGATAAAAGATCAATATGAAATATTAGCAGAAAATAAAAGAATTCAATTGGAAGAAAAGACAAATTTACAAATTCAAGAAATGGAAGCTAATTTTAATAGTCAAAAAGATTCTAAATCTAATGAAATTGTAAAAAGTATATTAAATAAGGTGATAAATAATGAATAGTCCAAGCATAAATGCTAAGTTAAAAGCAATGTATGCTAAAAAATTAAAAAAGGAAGACTTAGAAGATTTAATGAAACAAAATAATATTAAAGATGCAATCATTATATTAAAGACAAAAATAAACAATTTAAATGAATTGCCAAATAATGCAAGAAGAATGGAACTAGAAAATGCATTAGACAATAATATTATTGATGACATTAAAAAGATAAATAAATATTTAAAAGGAAATGATAAAGAAATATGGAAACAGTATATTATGAAATTTAAGATAAAAATAATTAAGGCATTATATGAAAGCTTAATAACAAAAGAAGCACCCAATATTACAGATACTGTTTGGATAGACAATTTATTTTTGGATTTAAAACCTTTATTAAATGCAGAAAATGCAGAAGATTTTATAGAGCAAATACCAAATAAGCAGATAAAAAATATTTTTAACAATACTAATTCAAGTTTTGAAAGAGAAAACAAACTTGATAAATTTTATTTAGAAAATTTATTAAAAGTTGTAAGAAACAAAAATAAAATTATAGAAAAAGCACTAAAACAAAAAATAGATTTGTTAAACATTGTTTGGACATATAGATGTACAAAATATTATGGAATAACAAATCAAGATTATTTAATTAATAATTATTATAGAATTAATAAAGATATAGTAAATGAAATAGAAAAAGCAGAAAATATAGATGAACTAAAGCAAATACTTGACACAACAATATATAAAGGTGTTATACAAAATGATATGGAAAAAGATATAAAAAAGTTTAATTATAATATAAACAAAAGAATATTTAGAAATAAAACTTTAGATTTAAGTATGGTTATTGGATATTTTAATATGATAGAAATAGAAAAAGAAAGTGTTATAACAATTATAGAAGGTATTAGATACAAATTACCACAAATAGATATCGAAAGAAAAATTATAATATAAAGAGGTGACAACTTTGGCGATAGAAAGAATGAAGTTTTTAAGCATGACTGGTGATGAAAATATTTTAGACTTTGTTATTGCAAATGACTTAATTGGAAGTGGATTTCAACCAGAAAATGCTTTAAAAGTTTTAGAAAAAGGCTGGAAGCTTACTTATTTTACTTATGATACTACAATTAAAGAATACATTAAAAAAGCTAAAAATCTTATAAACAAGTTAGATTTAAATTATGAAATTAAAGATGTAAAATTGCAAAGAAATCTAGAAGAGATAAAACAAGAAATAGATAAAGCCGAAAATAGATTAAATAGCTTAATAAATGATATCGATAAAAAAGAAGAAGAAATAAAAAAGTTAGGAGAAAGTATTGAGCCAATTAATCATTTAAAAAATGTTCCAGTTGACTTACAAAATTTGTATGATTTGAAATACATGAGATTTAGGTTTGGAAAAATCTCGAAAGATAATTATGAACAATTAATAAGTGAATTAGACCATACAGATGCTGTAATAGTTGAATTAGACAGAAATGAAAATGAAGTATGGATTATATATTTTACTCCAGATGAAATATCTGAAAAAGTTGATAGTTATTTTAAAGTTATGAAATTTGAAAGAGTATGGCTTCCAAAAGAAATTGCAGGTAAGCCGTCAGAAGTATTAGATAAAGTTGAAAAATATATAGAAAATAGCAAAAAAGAGATAGAAAGTTTGAAGCAAAAGTTAATCCTAACAAGAGAAGAAAATGGAAGAGAGTTGCTAAATAATTTATTACAACTAGAAATGTTAGAAAAGATAAACAAAGTAAAAAAATATATGGCGCATGATGATAAAGGTTCATTTTATATTGTAGGCTGGATTCCGACGAGAAATTTAAAAGAAATACTTCTAAAATTAGAAAAAGACAATGTAGAATATGTTGTAAAAAACCATGATGAAGTTGCAAGTACTCCGCCAACAAAACTTAAAAATAATAGATTAATAAGGCCATTTGAATCTATTGTAAATATGTATGGAATACCAAATTATACAGAAATGGATCCAACATGGTTTGTTGCATTAACGGCATTTATTATGTTTGGATTTATGTTTGGTGATATAGGGCATGGACTAGTTGTTACAATAGTTGGGCTTATTTTAGCTAAAAGAAAATCTAACTTAGGTCCTGTACTAACTGCAGGAGGTATTTCATCAATTATATTTGGATTTTTATATGGAAGCATATTTGGAAAAGAAGATATAATAAAAGGAATTTTGCCAAGTCCAATGGATAATATAACAAATATGTTAATAGCTGGAATAGCGACAGGTGCAGTTTTAATAATTATAGCAATGATATTTAATATTAAAAATGGAATAAAAAACAAGGATACAGGGAAAATTTTCTTTGATAAAAATGGACTTGCAGGTTTGATTTTTTATACAACCATTTTAGTGTTAATTGTTGGATTTTTATTAAAAGGAAAAATGATTATAAGTTTAGCAATTAGTACTAGTTTGATACTTATACCACTTATTTTAATATTATTTAAAGAAAAGTTGGAAAATCTTATAAAGAAAGATAAAAATAATGTAAAAGTTCCAGTTGTAGAAAAAATATTTGAATTGATAGAGATGCTTTTAAGCATGGCAAGTAATACTATTTCTTTTGTAAGACTTGCAGCTTTTGCAATAAATCACGTAGGATTATGTATGGCTGTATATATATTAGCAGATATGTTTTCAGGAGCTGGAAGTATTGCTGTTGCGATAATAGGGAATATTATAGTAATAGCGCTTGAAGGACTAATTGTTGCAATTCAAGTTTTAAGATTGGAATATTATGAATTATTCAGTAGATTTTATACAGGTGATGGAAAAGAATATATTCCAATAGAAAATCAAAAATAAATACGAAAGGAAAAAATAAGATGAGAAAAAATATTTTTAAAAAAATAGTAATTTTATCAGTTATAATAGGAGTTTTATGTGCAGGAGAAGTTTATGCTACAAATACAACCAAAACTAAAAAAGTTTCTAATACTGTATCAAATAGTATTGTTAAAGAAGAAAGTGAAGTAACAGAAACAAAAGCAAACGAAACTAAAGAAACAAGTAGTGAAGAAACAGAAAAATCAGATGAAGGATTATCTAATCATGATGTTGGTTTGATTGCAGCAGCATTAGCAACTGGATTAGCATGTATTGGTTCTGGTATTGCTGTAGCTATGGTTGCTTCTAGTGCTATTGGAGCTATTAGTGAGAACCCATCGTTATTAGGAAAAACTATAATATTTGCAGGTCTTGCAGAAGGAATTGCAATATATGGTTTAATAATTTCTATAATGATATTAAATAAAGTGTAAAGGGAATATTATGAAAATATTAGGAATTTTTAGTAGAAGAGAAGAGCAAGTTGGTTATAGACTATCTGGAATGGATACAAAACTAGTAAAAGATAAAAATGAATTAGAAGAGGTTTTAACTAATCTTAAAGGAGTAGGTATTTTAGTAATAGATAACAATGTTTATAATTTATTACCCGAAAAATTTGATAAGTTAGAAAAAAAGAAAATACCATTATTATTAAAAGTTGATTAATGATAGGAGATTTCAAATTGGATATAAACATAGAAAAATTAAAAAAGTTTGAAAATATTTGCATTAACATGTCTAATAAAGAAAAAGAAGACTTAAAAAATGAGTTAGACAAAAAAGCTTTAGATAAAATAAATACTCAAGTAGAAAAATTTTCAAACAAATTAGATAGTAGACTAGATAAAGAAAAAATTAAAATAGAAAAAGAATATAATAAAAAGATTGTAGATATTGAATTTAATAGTAAAAAACAAATTTTAGCAGAATATGAAAGAGAAAATAATGAACTATATATTTTATGTACTCAAAAATTAGTAGATTATACAAATACAAATGATTATACTGAATTATTGAAAAAAATATTTAATATTTCATATGATGCATTAGATAGTAAGGAAAATCTAAAAATATATTTAACATCAAAAGACAAAAATAAGATAGATTTAACTTCTTATGGCGATGTAGAAGAACTTGATGAAAAATATATCGGAGGAATTATTTTAAAAAATGATCATATGATAGTAGATAATACTTTTCTTACAAATTTAAAGGAGAAAATAAATGGAATTAAAGAAAATTTCTAAAATAAATGGACCTGTTATAATTGCGACAGGTGAAGATGATTTTGCAATGCACGATTTAGTTTATATAGGAAAAAATAATTTGATGGGTGAAGTTATAAAACTAGAGGGAAAATCTGCAACAATTCAATGTTATGAAGATACATCAGGTATGAAAATAGGCGAAGAAGTGAAATCATCAGGTGGTCCTTTAGAATTAAGCTTAGGACCAGGAATGATAGGACAAGTTTATGATGGGATTCAAAGACCATTAAATGAATTAGAAAGAATAAATGGAGCATTTATTCCTAAAGGAATTATAACAAATAGTTTAGATGAAAATAAAAAATGGCATTTTGTTCCTAATTTAAAAATAGAAGATCAGGTAGAATATAATTTTATTTTAGGAACTGTTAAAGAAACAGAAAGTATAACACATAAAATAATGTATTCTAATAGTAAAAAAGGAAAAATAATTGAAATCGTTCCAGAAGGTGACTATTCTATTAATGAAATAATTGCTAAAATACAAACAGAAGATGGAAAGATTATAAATGCTACAATGGTTCAAAAGTGGCCAGTTAGAGTTCAAAGACCATATAAGGAAAGATTACAAGCAAATATTCCATTATTAACAGGACAAAGAGTGATAGATTCTATTTTCCCAATAAGCAAAGGTGGGACAGCAACTATTCCAGGTGGATTTGGTACTGGAAAAACAATGCTTCAACATCAATTAGCTAAGTGGTGTGATGCAGACATAATAGTCTATATTGGTTGTGGAGAAAGAGGAAACGAAATGACACAAGTATTAGAGGACTTTCCTAAGCTTACTGATCCACGTACAGGTAGACCATTAATGGAAAGAACAATACTTATTGCTAATACATCTAATATGCCTGTTGCAGCAAGAGAAACATCAATTTATACAGGAATTACAATTGCTGAATATTATAGAGATATGGGATATCAAGTTGCAATAATGGCAGATTCTACTTCTAGATGGGCAGAAGCTTTAAGAGAAATATCTGGAAGATTAGAGGAAATGCCAGCAGAAGAAGGATTTCCATCATATTTGCCATCAAGACTTTCTGAATTTTATGGAAGAGCAGGAAGAACACTAAATAATAATGGAACGGAAGGATCTGTAACAATAATAGGAGCAGTATCTCCTCAAGGTTCAGATTTTTCAGAACCAGTTACTCAAAATACAAGAAGATTTGTACATGTTTTTTGGGGATTGGATAGGGACTTAGCTTATTCTAGGCACTATCCAGCAATCAACTGGATGATAAGCTATAGTGAATATATTTCAGCACTTGAAGATTGGTATGATAAAAATGCTCAAGAAGACTTTTTAGAATACAGAGGGAAAATTGTAAAATTATTAAATGAAGAAAATGAATTACAGGAAATAGCAAAAGTTGTTGGCCAAGATGTTTTATCTGATTCAAAAAAGTTAATATTACAGACTACAAAATGTATAAGAGAAGGATTCTTGCAACAAAATGCAAATTCTGAAATTGACACATATGTTCCACTATTAAAGCAATATAAAATGATGAAAATAATAATAGATATTTATGAATATTCAAATAAACTTATAGATAACGGAATACCAATGTCAAAGATTAAAACTATAGGATTTTTTGATGAATATCCAAAAATAAAAAACGAAGTAGCAAATATAGAAATGGCTAAAATTGATGAATTATCAGAATTATATATTTCTAAACTAGAAAAAATAGAAGAAGAATATAAAGAATTTGATGAGAAAGGATGGAAATAAAGTGAATATACAATATATTCGGATTAGAAGGAATTAATGGTCCTATTGTATTTTTGAAAACGCCAAAGGATATTGTATTTAATGAGCAAGTTGAGTTGATTTTGCCAAATAATGAAATAAGACTAGGTAATGTAATTTCGATGGATGAAAATATTACAACAATACAAGTATATGAAGGAACAAATGGAATAAGTTTGGATGCTACTAAAACTGTATTAAAAGGTAAACCAATTAGTATTAAACTATCAGAAAAGATGTTGGGCAGAATTTTTGATGGTGTTGGTAGGCCAATAGATGGATTAGGAGAAGTTATTTCAGATATAGAAAGAGATATTAATAGAAGTAGTATTAATCCTGTTTCTAGAGAATATCCACGAAATTATATAGAAACGGGTATTTCTACTATTGATGGATTAATGACTTTAATTAGAGGACAAAAACTTCCTATATTTTCCGGAAGTGGAATTAATCATAATGAACTTGCCAATAGAATTATTACTAATTCGAATATTGGAAATAATGAAAAATTTGCAATTTGTTTTGGTCTAATGGGAGCAGAATTTGAAACCGCAGAATATTTCAAAAATAGTTTGAAGGAAAATGGAACATTGTCTAAAGTAGTAATGTTTCAAAATTTATCAAATGATCCGAGTATAGAAAGAATTTTAACTCCGAAAGTTACACTTACTTGTGCTGAATATTTAGCTTTTGAATTAGGATATCATGTACTTGTAATTTTAACTGATATGACAGCATATGCAGAAAGTTTAAGAGAAGTGTCAACATTAAAAGGAGAAATACCAAGTAGAAAAGGATATCCAGGATATTTATATAGTGATTTGGCTTCTATTTATGAAAGAGCGGGAATGATTAAAGGTAAAGAAGGTTCAATAACCGAAATACCAATTCTAACTATGCCTAATGATGATATTTCTCATCCAATTCCAGATTTAACTGGATATATTACAGAAGGACAAATTGTTCTTTCAAGGGATTTATATCAAAAAGGTATAATTCCTCCAATAGATATTTTAAATTCTTTATCTAGATTAATGAAGGATGGAATAGGAGAAAAATACACAAGAAAAGACCATTCAAAAATTTCTGATCAAATATTTGCTTCATATTCAAAAGCTCAAGATGTAAGAGCATTAGCCAAAGTACTAGGTGAAAATGATTTGGACGAATTAGATAGAAAATATCTAGATTTTGCAAATGAATTTGAGGAAAAGTTTATTAATCAATCATTAGACGAAAGAAGAAATATTAATGAAACTTTAGATTTAGCATTAAAAATTTTAAATATTTTACCTAAAGAAGAGTTAAATAAATTATAATGGAGGAAAAATGAGTTCTATTTTACCAACTAAATCAAATTTGATAAAACTAAAAAAGACAATTGCATTATCCAAACAAGGCCAAGAGCTATTAGAAAAAAAGAAATATATTCTTTTAAAAGAGAAAGAGAAATATGATACTGAAAAAAAGAAAATAGAGCAAGAATATAAATTGCAAAAAGATGAAGCATTTAAATTATTACAAAATGCAAATGTTGATTTAGGAATAAATAATATTAGTATTATTGCATATAACATAGAGATTGATAATGAAATAGATATAAAATACAAAACTGTTATGGGTGTTGAAATTCCAGAAATAGCCTATAATTACGACAGTAAACCTAATATTAATTTTGGATTACTAGATACTACAATTAGTGTAGATGAAGCTATAATAGCTTTTAAGAAATTAAAAATATTATTGGTAAATTTAACTAAACTAGAAATTATTATTAAAAGATTAAATAATGCAATTGAAAAAGTACAAAAACGTTCTAATTCATTAAAAGATATTATAATACCTAATTATGAAAAAGATGAAAAACACATACAAGAAATTTTGGAAGAAAGAGATAGAGAAGAATTTACTAGAATGAAGATGATAAAAAAATCAAAATAAAGTTGCTAAAACTTAGCATTTTCAATACTTATAGAAGAAATGTGAAAGTTTTGTAAATTTTAGCACTCTCCTATTGACATTGCTAAAATGTGATATATAATATATTTGTAAAAAGTTAAAAGACTTTTACATATGTGCTACCTAAGCTAAAAAAGGTGTCAACACATAAAAATATAATTTTTAAAAGGAGACGATTATTATGATGATGATACCAAGAAGAAATGATTTTGATTTATTTGATGACATGTTTAGTGATCCATTTTTTACAGGAACAGAAAACAAAGTGATGAAAACAGATATTAAAGAGAAAAAAGACAAATATGAAATAGAAATGGATTTACCAGGATATGAAAAAGATGACATTAAAATTGAAATTCAAGATGGATATTTAACAGTACATGCTAAGGTAAATAAAAATGAAGATGAAAAAGAAGACGGAAAATATGTACGTAAAGAAAGATATATTGGAGAATGTTCAAGAAGCTTCTATGTTGGAGATAATGTAAAAGAAGAAGACATTAAAGCTAAATTTAAAAATGGAACATTAAAATTGGAAGTTGCTAAGAAAGATGAACAAAAAGAATTACCAGATAAAAAATATATTCAAATAGATGAATAATTATAAAGTAAAAATACCTAAATGCTTTTGCATTTGGGTATTTTTTTATCAAACAGAATATATAAGTTGTTTTTTTATATTAACCTTAAATTACAATAATATTACATTTTCGGTTTTCTATTGAATAAATAGCATTGTTGTGATATTTATAGGATATAAGGAAAAATAGAATTAATACAAAAGAAAGTAGGGATAAATATGCTAACAAAACCACAATATTTATATCAAGCTAAACTTATAATAGATTGTTTACCAGAAGAAGAATATAATTCAATTCCAAAGGAAACATTAAAATACATAGAAGAAAATATGCAAGTAGATAAAAATATAAAAATAGATCCAGAAAAAGACTTAAGTGAACAAAATGTAGATAGTCAAACTTTGTTATTCCTAAATAACATTATACAAAAAGTACGTATGAATCAATTATCTAAAGAATATGAAAAAGATATAAAAGATTATATGGCTGAAGTTAATTCAAAAAATGCTGGATTTGAAGCTCAGGTTGATAACATTAATTTAAGAGAAGATGTAGAAAAATTAGAAACTCAAAATCAAAAAATACCAAAAGCAAAAGAGCTAATACAGGAATATCAGCAAGTTGTTTCAAAGAAAGAAGAAGAAATAGTTAAACTAAAAGAAGAATGTAATACTCTTACTTCAATGCTAAATAAAATACCTAAATTTATTAGAAAAATATTTTTAAGAAATCATAAAGTTAAATTATTACAAGAAAAAAATGATTAATAGGAGCGGACCATGGAAAACAATGGAAGAGTGTGGATTTGCTGTGGTAATGATTTAGAAACAAATGAAACTATTAAAATACTAGATAAACAAGATGAAAATTGTATTTTTGCTTCAAGAGTTCAAGGTGTTTCTTGGAGAAATTTAAGACCAGCAATACAAAATTTAATAAGAAGAAAATCTAAAGAAGGTTCAAAAATTTATGGAATTGGAGTTAGTGATAGATTATTAGGTGTAGATACATATAATATTACATCATCAATGGATACAGAAAAAGGAAAATTATCTAGTTTGGATGTTATTTCTGAACTATTAGATGTAAAACTATCATTAGATCAGCAATTTATAAGTTCATATTTAAAAGAAGGAAAAGATGGAGTATATAAATTAGCAGACAAATTAGAAATTGGTGATTATGGAAATAAAATACTAACATATATACAAATTAGAGATAGACAAGCTAAAGGAATACAAATAAGTCAAGAAGCAGAAACAGTCAGAGCCTTGCAGAATAAAAGAGAGATATTAGATGGAAATTTTTCAGTAATTAAATTACCACATAATAAAATAGAAACAATTGTTGATAGAAATTTTGATGATGATAATTTATTAGTACTTTGTCCAAATGAAGAAACATATTTTTTAGGTGAAGAAAAATATGTTAAGAAATTGGAACATAAATTTGATAATGAAAGTAAATCAAAACAGCTTCGGTATATTTAAAAATACTGGAAAACAAAATGAAATTTGTAAATTTATAAAAACAGAATTAGGTATTGAAGAAATAAAAGTTAAAGTAGAAAAAATATAGGAGGGGAAAATGGCTACAGAAGAAAATAAGGAGAATAAAGATAAACTTTTGTTTACTCGTGAAAAAATAAAACAAAGTTTATCAAAGGCATTAAAAGAGGTACGAACTGTATCAATAGAAAGAGATTTAAAAACAGCTAACATGCTTTCTGTTAATGTAAAAAATAATAGACAAGGTGCTATTGCAGTAAAAACAGATATGGTAGAAGAAGTTGAAGGAGAATATGTTATAGATAGTGCTAAAACAATAGATAAAATTACTGAAGTTTTAGTGAAAAATGCAGAAGCATATAAAGAGCCAGTACCTGTTATAGTAGTGCCTGAATCAGGGGAAAAAGTTGAAAATGACAAAAAGGAGCAAACAGTAGTAAAAACGGAACCGGTAAATGATGTCAAGAAAAAAATAAGAAATATTATACTTTCTGCGGGTTTTGTTGCATTAGGTTTTCGGAATGGGACTTACATTTGGCAATAAACAAGAAGAGTTAACAGATGGCGACAAAACATATATTATAACAGAAATAGGAAAAGAACCAATAGAAGATGAAATAGATGATTCTTTGATTGACAATTTGGATTTGGTTAAAGATAATAGATCACTTGTTTCAGATTCACTAAAAGGTATCAATTCTGACAATATAATTGAATCCGAATTAATAGGACAAGAGTATCCTGAAGAAGTTAGAGTCGAAATGGAAGATGCTACAAATGATTATATGAAAGAAATTGAAACTATAGAAGAACAAGCAGCTTTGGTTGATGCACATGATGAAGTAGATGAAAATTCAAGTAATAGCAAAAAAAATGAATATGTATTAGCTCAAGTTGATATAAATAACCAATTATTAGATGTACAACTAGAAGTATTACAAGATATTGTAGAAGCACGTACAACAAATATGGAATTAGTGCAAAAACATATGGATTTAGGATATGATAAAGAAGGTCATGAAATAGAATTAGAGTCTGCAAAAATAATGTTAGATGAATATCAAAATAGAATAGATGAAGCAAATTTAGAAAAGGCAAAAAATAGTATGATAGCAGAACATTTTAATTCTGTAGATCTAGATAAAATAGAAAACTATGAGCAATATTTTAATGCATATGTGACAGGAATCGAAGAAATGGATCAAAATGAAATAGAAACATATGACGAGATATTTACTCAATATGAAAATTTTGTAGAAAAATACGGAAATGGATTTAATACTCAAGAAATAAAAACATATATCAAATCTTATAAAGATGGAAAAGAAAAAGGAAAAGATATCGAAGAAATAAATGATAGTTTTTTTGAAGATCATTATACTGTTCAAGCAAATGAATTAGAAGAGTATAATAGTGAGGAGAGATAATATGAAGGATTATAAAAGAGGGAAAATTATAAGATTAAATGATGATAGCGAGTATTTAATTTGTGATAATGTACTTATGAAGAATGAAGAGTATTTTTTATTATTAAATATATCTGGAAAAATGGTTAATGATTATACGGAAATACTTATGATGAAATATGATTATCCGAAATCAAGATTTGAATTAGTTAAAGATTCAAATGAGGTTAAGGATATTTTAACTAGAATGGTTGATAATTCATAGAAATTTAAATAAAAGGAGAAATTATAATGAAGAAAGTCGTGTCTATATTAGTAATTATATTATTATGTTTATCATTTTTATCTATTAATGTACATGCTGCTGGTAACAGCATTAATTTAAGATTTGAAACAAGTCAAACAGAAACTGATCAAGTATCTGTAAAAGTTTATACAGGAAACTTTGAAGGAGTTTCTGAAGGTTCTAATTTAACAATAAATATACAATTAAATTATAAAGCAGAAGATATTATAGCAGTTACTACTCAAAGTATTAATAATTGGCATGTAGATAGTACATTAAACGAAATAGTTTTTTCTACTGATAAGTCAACAGCTAATACTGAGATTGGAACAATCACAATTATGTTAAGAACAACATCATCTAATAGTTCTGGTACATTTAATTTACAAAATATAGTAGTAAATGGTGATAATGGATATACAGAAAATTATGGAAATATACCTGTAAATTATACGATAGGTTCATTACCTGGAGATAACCAAAATCCAAGTGACGACCAAAACCAAGGAGATGACCAAAATCCAAGTGATGATCAAAATCAAGGAGACAATCAAAATCCAAGCGATGATCAAAACCAAGGAGACAATCAAAACCAAGGAGACAATAATAATCCAAATGATAGCCAAAATCAAGGAGATAATCAAAATTCAAGTAATGACCAAAATCAAGGAAACAATAATAATTCTTCAAAAGATGATACTGTAGCACCAGGTAAATTACCTTATACAGGATGGAATTATATAATAGTTGGAGCAATTGTGCTAATTATAGCAACTGCAGTATTTGGGTATTTAAAATATAAAAAATTTGAATAGATAATGTTAATAACTAAATAAACTGTAGTTTATACTTAGTAAGTATATGCTACAGTTTTTTAGTTACCTCGGAAAATTATTCTTCAAAGGTGAATTTAATAATTAATTACTACAATATATCTGTTAATTAACGGTTACAAAATTTATCTCTTAGTTTTTTGCTGTTTACAGAAAATAAATTTCCGGCCTCATCTGTTTGCGATGAAAATGGAATTTTATGCTTTTTTAAAAAAGCAATGTCGCTTTTTTCAAGTCTTGCTCTGATTGTATCACTTGTTGATGCATTTGTTAGTTCATATAAATATCTAATTGACATTATTGAATCTCCTTTGCTACTATGAATTATATATTGTAGTAATAAATTAAATAAATTTAAATTAGTATATAAAGAATAAATTAAAAATACTGTCGAAATCTGTAAAGGTACAATAAAAAATTAATGACAAAAATCGACAAGATATATAAGGAGGATAGTATGCCTGGATTTACAATACATTTAGCAGTTGCTAAAAAATATGTTGAAAAACATAAAAATGAGATAAAAAATGAAATAGAATTCTATAAAGGAACTATAAGACCTGATACGAATGAAGATTTTACGGATATTTGTAAGAATAAAGTAAAAACTCATTATGGAATAATGGGAAATAATAATGATGGAAATTTTGATTGCCATATAGAAAAATTTTTAATTGATTCTAATACGGATTTAAAAAAGGACTTTTATAAAGGTTATTTATTACATTTGCTAACAGATTATTATTTTTATACTAAGTATTTTAATAAAGAATTATTAGATGTTATAAAAAATAATGATAAATTTTATTATGATTATGATTGTATAAACAAAGATTTAGAAGATAAATATAAAATAACTTATATTATAAATATTAATAAATTTGTAGCTTATAATGTAGGAGTACCAAAATATTTGAAGTTAGATAAGATAATAAATTTTATTGAAGATTTTTCAAATATAAATCTTAAAGATGAAATAAAAAAATGGCAACAACTAAATTTACATAATTGAAAATAATAATAAATTGTGCTATAATTTTTTACATAAAAAATATATAATGCCCAGCATATGATGCAAAGTGAGATATTTTTTATTTCACTCATTGGGAACAAAAGCCATAAATGGCTGTAGGGAAAGGAAAACATGAAGATTGAAATGAATTGGCAATCAGAAGGTAGCTCTCTTTTATTAAGAGACATTGGCAAGGAAATGTATGAGATTTTAGACTATCGGTGGGATTATAAAGAAATCCACAAGATATGTGGTGGTCAGTTAACATATGTTTCAAAAAGTGGATTAACTGGTAAAGGATTTATTAAAGAATATGAAAATCTAATTCCAATTGGTTCATATAGAGTTGATACCGGAACAATGAATTCTTTTGATAGAATTGAATATACTTCTGGTACATATATATTGTTTCCAAGAAATGGAGCTGTAAAACCTAGCTTAGGATTATTAAAAAAGTTTCCTGTTGTAATAGTTATCAAAAGTGAGATAATTATATATTGTAAGTTCAGAAATCTTAATAAAATTCTTCAGGAATTAAATAATGATACTATTTTAAAAGAAAACAAATTTACAATAGTTACAAGAAAACTTGTAAATGTAAAAAAATGCAAGTTAGAAGATGTAACAACTAAATTTGTAAATACTTTTGGAAAGATTAATCATTTAAGCTGGTCCGTATGGGATTTTTATTGGAATGATGAATATGTTCCGGAAATCCAGGATAGACTTTGTGAAATTTTTTGGAAAGGAGTACTTCCTTCCGGAAAATATGTTTCCACTACAAGATGTGGAGATAAAATATATGCAAAGGAGATTTTACTAGATGATCCATTTGATGATCCAAACCAAATATTAAAACAGGGATGGAAAAGAGCAACAGCTAGAGTTCATTATAAAATAGAAAATAATCGGGCTTATGTTGTTGCATGGAGAAAAAGAAAAAATAGGGATGGATATGCCGTGATAGAACAATTAATTGATGCAGAGGCAATTCAAAAAAGTCCTTTTGAAATAAGTAGGGCTTTGGAAGTACAACTTAGGTTTTTATCTCAATTTTAAATGTTTTTCATAATAAAAAATGACTTGATATAAATATTATATATCAAGTCATTTTTCTTTATATAATAGGAAAGTATAACTTTACCATTGTATAAGAGTCGCTTTACTCCAAAAGTTTTACACAAAACGTAAAATTGGTACAGAATAAATTTAAGGAAAGACAAAGAAAAGGATATAGTTAGTAAAAATATTAAGGATTTCCAATTTGTTCTAGTTAAAAATTTTTAACAATGCTTTAGGTTTAATTGTATATATAAAATAATTTTGATATAATTTAAAAAAATGGAGGAAGTTATATGAATGAAATAGAAACAAGGACCATAATAGAAAATATTGATGAAATAAAAAATAATTTAAATGAATTGGGATTTATTAATAAAGGAAAATTTATACAGCATGATATAATGCTAGATACTCCAAATGCAGAGATATTCAATTCTATGAGAAAATTAAGGATAAGGATAGAAAATGATAAAGCAGAACTTACATATAAGGGAAAATTTGAGGATAGAGATGATTTAGCAAAAAGAATTGAGTTAAATATCAATATTGATAAATCAGATATAGAAAAATATATTAAAATCTTTTCTGATATAGGTTATCCTGTATGTTTTCAAATAAAAAAGACTAGAGAATTATGGGAAAAAGATAATATTAAGGTTACAATAGATAATTGGCCAATAGTTGGAAATATGTTAGAGATTGAAGGAGAAGAAGAACAAATCAAGTATTATTGTAAAAAAATTGCTCCTAATTATGAATTTAAAAATTATCTTCTTAAAGATTTATTTAAGGAAAAAATGAAAGAAACGGGAAAATCGATAGAAGAATTAAAAGTTGATTATTTTAATAAAACAGGATTTGATTTAGGAAAAATAGAATTAATAGTAGGTTAAATACCATATAAAAATAATTAATATATTTAAATAGTGGTGATTTTATGGGAAAATTAGATGTATATAATGAAAATAAAGAAAAAACTGGTAAAATTGTTGAACGAAAAGTAAATCAAAAGTTCGCAGACAATGAGTACTATTTATATGTGCAATGCTGGATAATAAATAGAAAAGGCGAAATATTGTTAACACAAAGAAATTCTAAAAAATTGCACGGAGGTTATTGGGAACCAACTGGAGGCTGTGTCTTAGCTGGAGAAACAAGTGATGATGCAGTAATTAGAGAATTAAAAGAAGAACTTGGATTAAGTATTAATAAAGAGAATCTAAAACATATAAAAACTCTAAAACAAAATAGGAAAGAGAGAAACTGTTTTAGAGAAATTTATCTATTAGAAAAGAATATAAAATTAAATGATATAAAATATAGTGATGGAGAAGTTGTAGATGCAAAATTTGTAACATTACAAGAAATGGAAAAATTATTAAAAGAAAATAAAATGGTTTCTTGGTTAGAATTTTTTATTAAGGAATATAAAAAATATATTGAAAAGGAGAATTAATATGAAATTAGTATTAGCGTCACAAGGATTTACAAATGATAAAATAGCAGATGAAGTATCTAAGTTAGTAGGGAAAAAATTAGAAGATATAAATATTGCAATAATTAATGAAGCATATGTTGCTATTTCAGGAACAGCTAGTAAAAGATGGCTTATAGATGAATTAGGCAATATAGCCAAATATATTGGAGGAAATATAGACTTTGTTAATTTTAGAGCATATGATAAGGAAGAAATAAAAAATAGATTAATGTATGCTGATTTAATATATATAGTAGGTGGAAAGCAATTGATTCTTCCAAAGTTATTTAATGCAACTGATACACTAGAATTATTAAAGAAAATTGCTGAGAAAAAAGTTATTATGGGAACTTCAGCTGGTTCTGTTGTACTTGGAAGTCAAATACAAAGTAAAGATTATTGGAAAGAAAGATATGGATTGAATTTAGATGAAATAGAAAATGAAGGCCTTAATCTTATAAATATTAATATTATTCCACATTATTTAAGAGAAGATCATAAAAAATGGGATGAAAATTTTTTTGAAAGAGTATTAAAAGATAATCCTTTTCCAGTATATGCAATACAAGATTCACAAGCAGTTATATATAATTCTGGTGATATATATGTTGTTGGAGGAAATGCAAGGATTTTTGGAAATAATAAAAATGCTCTTGATTAAAAGAGATAGATATATAAATATAAAGTAGTTGGGGGATAAAATGAAAAAACGATATTTAGTGATTTTTTTTATTGCTGTAATAATTATTATTTTAGGAATTATATTAATTAGTAACAAAAATAGTAAAGAACAAATTATTAAAGTGGATGATTCAGAACCACCTCAATTGATAATTAATGGAAAAGATAAAAAAATGGTACCTATTGGAACAGAAAACATACAAGATTCTGCCACTGCTACAGATAATATAGATGGTGATATTACTGATAAAATTTTGGTAGAGGGTAATGTAGATACAAACAATATTGGAACATATGAATTAATATATAGAGTATCAGACAATGCCGGAAATACAACTGAAAAAAAGCAAGAAATTATAGTATGTAATCCATTAGGAGAAGAAGGGTTACCGGTACTTATGTATCATTTTTTTTATGACGAAAATAAAGAAAAAGGAAAAGGAAAAGATAATAATTGGATAGATATTTCTGATTTTGAAGAACAAATTAAATATTTATCTGAAAATAATTTTTATTTTCCTACTTGGAAAGAGGTTGAAGAATATATAGATGGAAAAACAATACTTCCAGAAAAAAGTATTGTATTAACTTTTGATGATGGTGATGCGTCATTTTTTGAACTTGCTGTTCCAGTATTGCAAAAATATAATATTGACGGAACTTCTTTTGTCATAACATCTTGGTACGGATATAGAGCACAAGAAAAACAAAAAAATGTTAATTACGAATCACATTCTGATAATATGCATCAAGGCGGAAGAGATGGCAAAGGAGTTATGCTTTCATGGGATTATGAAAAGATAGTAGAAGATTTGAACAAATCAAATGAAACTTTAGGTGGTAATGCAACTATTTTTTGTTATCCTTTTGGTCAATATAATGAAAGCTCAATTGAAGCATTAAAAGAAACAGGATATAAGTTGGCATTTACAACAAAAGCTGGAAGAGTGAAAGTTGGAGCAAATAAATATACATTACCAAGAGTTAGAATTTCCAAAACAACTACATTGTCTCAGTTTAAGAATATGGTTAATTAAAATAAGATATGATATAATTAAAATTAACGTTATACATACGAATGATATAGACAAAATATACAAAAGACTAAGGAGGAAAATAATGGCAAATTTATTAATGCACTTATATATAGGACAAGAATATTATAAAAAGCATGAAAGTGAAGAAAATTTAGATGAAATAGTTAAGGGGAGTTTAGCGCCAGATTTAGCAAAAGAAAAACAAAAAGCACATTATGGACCAATAACCGCTAAACCAAATTTAAAAGAATATTTAAATGAAAATGATATAACAGATAGTTATCAAAGAGCATATTTTTTACATTTAATAACAGATGCTTTATTTTATAATTATCTAATAGATATAGATAAAATTGTAGAAGAAATTGGGCTAGAAGAATGGCATAAAAAATATTATAAGGATTATGATTCGATTACAGCTTCGATTTTAAAAAAGATAAGTATAGAAATTCCAGAGCCAGTAAAGAAATTTTTAGATGTACCAGAAGGAAGAACAGAGTTATTTAAAGAAGAGGATTTTTTTAACTTAGCAGAGAAATTAGCAAGCTTAGATTTGAAAAAATTAGAGGCAAACATTAGAAATGCAAATAAATGTGAATTAATTAATTTAATTAATTCTATAGAAAATAGAGATTTTAATGCAAAGCAAGAAATTATAAAGATAGACGAAAAAGAATCATTTTTTAAAAATTTAATAAATAAAGTCAAAAAGATTTTAAAAAAATAAATTAATATAAAGGGAGTATTATGAAAGTTATTTTTTTAGATATAGACGGAGTACTTAATTCGGATGAATATTTTGATAAAATTAGAGGTAAAAAAATTGATGGTATTGAAAACGACGTAGACATCAGAAAAATTAAATTATTAAAAAAAGCTTTAGTAGTAACAGGAGCAAAAGTCGTTTTAAGTTCATCATGGAGGTACACAAGAAAAGGAGAAGAATTAAAGAAATTATTGTTAAGATTTGGTATAAAAACAGATTCTACGCCATATATAGGTAATGAAAGAGGTAAAGAAATAAAACAATGGTTAGAAAATCATCCTGATACAGAAGATTATGTTATATTAGATGATGAAATCTTTGATTCTTATGATGAAGTATTAATGAAAAAATTGATAAAAATATCAAATGGCAATGGAAAAAGTTTTGGAGAAGGATTACAACCAAAAGATATTGAAACAATTATAAATAGATTTGGAAGGAATAAATTATCTTATGATGATGAATTAGAACGTTAATGATTAGTATATAATTATTTGACTGTGGTGTATTAATATTATATAATGACCAATATTAAAAAAGGAGGGTAATTATGTCAGAAAGTGATAATTCACGTCGGAAATTAATTGAGGCTTATTTAGACGATTTAAAACGTAAGGGATTTTCAGCTTCAGATTTGATTTTTGAATTACTTAAAAATGAAAAAGATATTGATACCTGTTTAAGTAATGCTTTTAAAAATTTATTAAATAATAATGAGATTAATTATGAATTGGAGTATTATAAAACAGCTGAATTAATATTTCAGTTAAAAGACAAAAATAAACTGGCTTCATTTAGGAGAGTAATTCGAATATTATATGTAATTCATAAAAAGGAATATACCAATTTGGAAGAATTTTTTTTAATAATACATAAAAAAGTCAATTTTCCAAAAACATTTACTGCAAGAATTTTTTTACTTGGGCATGATTATGGATATTTATATTCAGGCTTAAGGCTGATTATTGATAAATATGATGATAAAATAAGTGAAGAAAAATGGGTAGATGGGAATTATGAAACAAGATTTTCAATTCTAGAAGAAGTTGAAAGTTTATTATACCAGGATATTGTCAAATACGCTAATAACAAAAAGTAAAATTGTATACAACTGTTGGAGCAAAGCGACTTTTAAACAATAGGGAAGTTATACTTTCCTATTGTTTAAATTAAAAGAGCCAGCGATTTAGATATAAATCATCGCTGGTTCTTTTTCTACCTAAAAGCATTATTTTTACCTTCCTTTTGGGAGTGTAAAAAATAAAAAAACAAGATATACTAATGCTCCCAAGCAAATTGCCACGCCATAGATCATATTTACCATATCTAATTGAAAATTCTCATCATATTAAGGCAATTTATCTTTCATAGTTATAGTAACTGTACCAAAATGGATGATGAAGAAAAACTTACAGTGAATACTGGTTGTTAGATTACTATTAAAGTACATCATCATTTACATAAAATGTATAGAGATTGTAATTTTATGAAATAGATAAATTATTTAGATATAGAAATATTGAATAGTAATCATAATATGCTTATCTTGTTATTTTATATTGCATATGCTATAATTTTCAGTGAAGAAAATATGAATAAATCTAGTTAAATACGTGAATATTGTTAATAGTATGGAAAAATAAATGGGAGGAATTATGTTTAAATTACATTCAGAATATAAACCAACTGGTGATCAACCACATGCAATTGAATATTTAAGTAATGGAATAAAGCAAGGAAAAAAATTCCAAACTTTATTAGGTGTTACAGGATCAGGAAAGACTTTTACAATGGCCAATATAATTCAAAATGTGCAAAAGCCTACACTTGTTTTAGCTCATAATAAGACCTTAGCAGGTCAATTATATTCAGAGTTTAAGGAATTCTTTCCAGAAAATCATGTTGAATATTTTGTTTCATATTATGATTATTATCAACCAGAAAGTTATATTCCGAGTTCAGACACATATATAGAAAAAGATGCTTCAATAAATGATGAAATAGATAAATTGCGTCATTCTGCGACTGCAAGCTTATTTGAAAGTAAAGATGTAATTATAGTGTCATCTGTTTCTTGTATATATGGTTTAGGAGATCCAATAGACTATGAAAATATGATTGTATCATTAAGACCAGGTATGCAAAAAAGTAGAGATGAAATATTAAAAAAACTAGTAAAAATGCAATATACAAGAAATGAAATCGATTTTAAAAGAGGTACTTTTAGAGCTAAAGGTGATATTGCAGAAATTTATCCATCAGACCAAAGTGAAAGCGCAATTAGAGTTGAATTTTGGGGAGATGAAATAGAAAGAATTTGTGAGATAAATCCATTAACTGGAAAAACTATTGGAACAAGAAATCATGTAATGATTTTCCCAAATTCACACTATGTAACAACAAAGGAAAAGATGGATAGAGCTATTGGAACAATTGAAGAGGAATTAGAAGAAAGAATTAAATATTTTAAAGATCAAGGAAAATTAATAGAAGCACAAAGGATTGAAGAAAGAACAAATTTTGATATTGAAATGATGAAAGAAACAGGATTTTGTCAAGGAATTGAAAATTATTCTAGACATATAAGTGGTAGAGAACCGGGAAGTCCTCCATTTACATTATTTGATTATTTTCCAAAAGATTTCTTATTATTAATTGATGAATCACATGCTACAATTCCACAAGTAAGAGCTATGTATAATGGGGATAGAGCAAGAAAAGATTCGTTAGTAAATTATGGATTCAGATTACCTTCAGCATATGATAATAGACCATTAACTTTTAAAGAATTTGAGGAAAGAATAAATCAAGTTATATTTGTAAGTGCAACACCTGCAGAATACGAAAAAGAGCATAGTAAGGAAAATGTTGTTGAGCAAATTATAAGACCTACAGGACTTTTAGATCCAAAAATAGAAGTAAAACCAATAGAAAATCAAATTGATGATTTGATTGAACAAATAAGAGAAAGGACAGAAAGAAACGAAAGAGTTTTAGTTACAACATTAACAAAGAAAATGGCAGAGGATTTAACAGACTATCTAAAAAATGTAGATATAAAAGTAAATTATATGCATTCAGATATCAAAGCATTAGAGAGAATGGAAATTATAAGAAATTTACGTTTGGGAGAATTTGATGTATTAGTTGGAATTAACTTATTAAGAGAGGGGCTAGATATTCCGGAAGTTTCATTAGTGGCAATTTTAGATGCGGATAAAGAAGGATTCTTGCGTTCAGAAAGATCATTGATTCAAACAATTGGGCGTGCTGCAAGAAATACAAATGGCAAAGTTATAATGTATGCAGATGAATTAACTGAATCTATGGAAAAAGCGATTAGCGAAACAAATAGAAGACGTGAGATTCAAATGAAATATAATGAAGAACATGGAATAACTCCAAAAACTATAAATAAATCTGTAAGAGATACAATTAGAGCAACTGTATTAGAAGATGTTTCAGCAGAGTATGACATAAAGAAAGATGAAAATATAGAAGAGGTAATTACTAAATTAACTGACGAAATGCTTAAATGTGCTTCTAAGATGGAGTTTGAAAAAGCCGCGGAATTAAGGGATAAAATAAAAGAATTGCAAGATTTATTGTAAATATTGACATTTAAAAATATTATATATAAAATTACATTAGATGTAATACAAGGAGATATATATTATGTTTGGTGACAAAAGAAAAGAAGAAGGAAAAGATAGATTAGATTTAATTCCATATGAAAATAAAAAAAGTATTTTTTGGAAATTCGTAAATCTTTTTAGAAGAGATAAAGATGAAGAAAAATTAGATGTAAATTATTCACAAACAGGAAGTACCAGATATTCTGATATCAGGCAAGGTGTAGATGAAAGAAGTGGAAAAGAAGTATTTTCAGTTGATGTTAGTACAAATGGAATGGATACATTTTTGTTTAAGAATATTAGAGAAGATAGACTTTTAAAAGATCCAACATCAGGTATGACAAAATTAATCCGTGCAGATTTATCACAAGAAGAAGAATCAGTAGAAGGAGAAACTTATAAAATTTGTTTTGAAATTCCAGTTAATGTTTCTTTGGAAGAATTTATATATTCTGATGGACCATATGTGCTAATTAAATCAGGAAATATAGATATGGATAAATTGAATCAAGAAGAAGTTACAGCAGTAGGAAACCTAAAATTATTAATAACTCCTGAAATGAAAATGGCTTTTACAGTGGCGGATGCAACTAAATCCGCACAACAAGTCGCTAAAGAAAAATATACACCAGCATTGCAGAAATCATTAAATATAAAAACAAAAAAGAAGGAAAGAACAGATAAGATAGAAACAAATGGACAAGAAGAACCTAAAGAAAATATTTATGAGGTAAGAGAACGTAGAAAAGAAGACAATAGAGTAGTCGCTAAAGATGATTCAATATATTTAACAGATCCAGAAAATGGGGACATAATTAAATTAGAAGAAGTAACTCCAGTAAAAAATGTTGTACATAATGCAAATAATAGTACTAGCACTATTTATACAGCGGTGTACAGAAAAAAAACGAAAGTTGGAGATGTCGAACAATTAGATTCTAAAAGAAAAATTGCATTTGAATTATCTGAAGAAGATATGAATGATTTGGTATATAACAAAAATGAAAATTTAACAATGTATTTTAGAAGAATGATGTCATCAAATAATATAGCAAGATATGACGAAGAAAAAGGAATAGCTAAAAATCATGTTGGATATCTAAGGAGAGTAGAAGAAGGAAAATATGAGATTCTTTTAGCTAGCGAAGTTTCAAAAAGATTTTTAGAATCTTTAGAGAAAGAAAAAGAAACTACAAAGACGGGAATTGGACAATCAACAGACGATAATGATTCAAGAGAATAAAAGTACCTATTTAGGTACTTTTTTTACGTATATAATAAGGTTAAGTTACATATATCCGTGTATCTGCACATGTTATTGTATAGGAAGGATTTCACTGAATCTCACTACTACATGATAAATTTACATAATTTGCAGTAAAATATTGAATGTGTTATAATTAAAATATGGCAAAGCCATTGTGGAAAGTTATCGTTTTATTAAGAGTACACTTAAGTAAACTAGCAGGAAATTGATAATTAAAAAACGATGATGAGTACCGTAAAGGAGGAAGAACTATGTATAAGTTCAGTTTTGAAGAGTTTAAAGAGGCAATGCGGATTTCTGATTTTGATGAACTGAAGTTAAACCTCGATTACATGCACAATGAAGCTGTAAATTTGGTAGCGAGAAAAATTGAGTGCCGAATTGAGTATCAGTATATTGATGCAGAGGGAAAACCTGAAAAAAGTTTTATTCCTAAAGGCTTTTTCTTTATTTCTCCAAAGAAGCTGAAAGGAAGTGAAGTGAGCTTTCTGAAAAAATATATTTATAATCAGTGGCTCATGGAATTACATGTTTTCAGAGGTGGACGCATTTGCTATCTTAAAAAGTCAGAAGCTGGCTGGCTCTCACTTCTTTGCGACGACGAAGACTAGATTCTAGTCTTCTTTTCTTTTTATTGTATAGGAAAAATCGCCAGATTTTTACGTATACAACAAGGTTAGGCTACATTGAACCGTCCGAGCAAAGCGAGTGACATGTATTTCGCCGTTGCTTCAGAGAGTAGCCCTGCGAAATGCCTTTCTTATTTTTTATAATCTTTTAAACATAAAGACTAATCCAGGATAAAAAGTTTTACCAAACTATTGTTTTATTTTTAAAAGTATAATATAATGAGCAAAGCGTATTTTATAGTGAATAAAAGCAATTAAAAATGTAAATATATATTAAAAACACAAATAGATCAGGGGGCAATTATGAATGATAAAATAATAATCAAGGGAGCAAAAGAACATAATTTAAAAAATATAAATTTAGAAATACCAAGAGATAAAATGGTTGTAATAACCGGACTTTCTGGTTCAGGTAAATCATCATTAGCTTTTGATACATTATATGCAGAAGGACAAAGAAGATATGTAGAGAGTTTATCATCATATGCAAGGCAATTTTTAGGCTTGATGGAAAAACCAGATGTAGAATCTATAGAAGGTCTTTCACCAGCTATATCTATAGATCAAAAAACTACTTCTAAAAATCCTAGATCAACAGTTGGAACTGTTACTGAAATCTATGACTATATTCGTTTATTATATGCAAGAATAGGTGTTCCTTATTGCCCAATTTGCGGTAAAAAAATAGAAAAACAAACAATAGACCAGATTGTAGATAATATAATGAAATTAGAAGAAGGTACAAGAATACAAGTATTAGCACCTGTAGTAAGAGCAAGAAAAGGTGAATATACAAAATTAATACAAGATTTATTAAAAGAAGGTTTTGTAAGAGCAAAAATTGATGGAGAAGTTGTAGAACTTTCTGACGATTTGCAAATAGATAGAAAAAAGAAGCACAACATAGATTTAATAGTGGACAGATTAGTAGTAAAACCAGAAATAAGAAGTAGATTAACAGAATCTGTTGAAATAGCATTAAAACATGCAAATAATATTGTTACTATAGATGTTCCTGGAAAAGGAGAAACTTTGTATAGTCAAAATTATGCATGTCCTGATTGTGGTTTTAGTTTCCCAGAACTTACACCTAGAATGTTTTCTTTTAATAATCCTCAAGGTGCTTGTCCAGAATGTACTGGTATTGGTTATTTAATGAAAATGGATGAAGATTTAATTATACCAGACAAAAATAAAACATTATATGATGGAGTTAAGGCTTTTGGCTCTAGCACAATGAAAAAAGGTGAAACTATGGCTAAAATGTATTTTGAAGCTATAGGAAAGCATTATGGTGTAGATATTAAAGTACCAATAAAAAAATTACCTAGAGATTTTCTAGATAAAATTCTATATGGTACCGGTGATGAATGCATTGATTTTGAACATGAATCTCCATTTGGAATAAGAAAATTCAGTGCTCCTTTTGAAGGTGTAATTCCAACACTTGAAAGAAGACATAATGAAACAAAATCACAAGGAATGAGAGAATTTTATGAAATGTATATGAGTGAAAGCGAATGTCATGCTTGCCATGGTGCAAGACTTAGAAAAGAAATTCTTTCAATAAAAGTAGGAGATAAGAACATAAATGAATTAACAGATATGCCTATTAATAAAATTAAAGATTATTTAAATTCTTTAACACTAACAAATCAAGAAAAATTAATAGGTGAACAAATATTTAAAGAAATAGATAAAAGACTAAGCTTTTTAATTGATGTTGGATTAGAATATCTTACATTATCAAGATCTGCAGGAACATTATCTGGAGGAGAATCACAACGTATACGTTTAGCAACTCAAATTGGTTCTGGATTAACAGGAGTATTATATATATTAGATGAACCAAGTATTGGATTACATCAAAGAGATAATGATAAATTACTTGCTACTTTAAAAAAATTAAGAGATTTAGGAAATACTTTATTAGTAGTTGAGCATGATGAAGATACAATGTATGCTGCAGACCAAATTATAGATATAGGACCAGGAGCAGGTGTGCACGGTGGAAATGTTATGGCACAAGGAACTGCGGAAGAAGTTAAAAAAGTAGAGAATTCTATTACTGGACAATATTTAAGTGGAAGAAAAAAGATTCCAGTACCAAAGAAAAGAAGAAAAACTATAAAAGGAAGAGCAATAGAAGTAAAAGGTGCTACAGAACATAATTTAAAAAATATTAGTGTAAAATTTCCACTTGGTGTATTTAATTGTGTAACTGGTGTTTCTGGATCTGGTAAAAGTACATTAGTAAATGAGATTTTATATAAAACTATTGCAAAAGAATTAAATGGTTCAAATGAAAAACCAGGAAAATGTAAAGAAGTTTTGGGATTAAAAAATATTGATAAAATAATAAATATAGATCAATCACCAATTGGTAGAACTCCTAGATCAAATCCTGCAACATATACAGGAGTGTTTGATACAATAAGAGAAATTTTTGCTAATACTAATGAAGCTAAATTACGTGGATATCAAAAGGGAAGATTTAGTTTTAATGTACAAGGTGGAAGATGCGAGGCTTGTAATGGTGATGGTTTAATAAAAATAGAGATGCATTTTTTACCAGATATTTATGTGACATGCGAAGTATGTAAAGGAAAAAGATATAATCATGAGACCTTAGAGGTAAAGTATAAAGGTAAAACAATTGCAGATGTTTTGGATATGACTGTAGAAGAAGCGCTCGACTTCTTTAGTAATATTCCAAGAATCAAACAAAAAATACAAACATTATATGATGTAGGTCTTGGATATATTAAATTAGGACAACCTTCTACAACATTATCTGGTGGTGAAGCACAAAGAGTTAAACTTGCAACAGAACTTTCTAAAAGAGCTACGGGAAAAACTTTATATATATTAGATGAACCTACAACTGGTCTTCATATTGCAGATGTTCATAGATTAGTAGATATTTTACAAAGATTAGTAGATACAGGAAATACAATTATAGTTATAGAACATAATTTGGATTTAATCAAAACAGCAGATTATATTATTGATTTAGGACCAGAAGGTGGAGATGGTGGAGGAGAAGTTGTTGCCGTTGGTACACCAGAACAAATATGTAAAAATGATAAATCTTATACAGGTAAATTTTTAAAGAAATATTTAGAAGAATAAATTTTAATAAAAGGGGATATAAATGAACAAAAAAATTAAACAAATTACTGTAGTAATATTAATTATAATTTTATCACAAATAATATTAATATCAGATATGGGAAATGGTTCATCAACAACAATGGATACAATACTCCAAATTATTTATATTATTTCTGTAATGATAATTAATTTTGTTACTTGGAAAGTTGTAACATATAATTCGGAAGATAATAAAAAGAAAAAAATTATAAAATGTATCATAGAAATAGCATTTTTAAGTATAGCCTTTTTTTTATTAAATTATACATTAATAACTTGGTATTTAAGATTAAGTATAATAGGTTTATCAATATATAAAACAATAGAATATAAAGAAAAAAATTGTAACAAAGAAAATTTTATAGTTGATATTGGAATTAACGTAGCATTTTTTATAATTACTTGTGTTTTAACTTTATTATATGAAAATTTATATGTTGTTTGGACAAATATATATGTTTATGTTGAAATTATATTATCAGGTATAGCAATTTTATGTTTGTATAAAATTTACTTTGTTAATATCTTAAAAAATATTTATAAACCTGCATTAATAATATTTTTTATATTGTTATTTATAGTCATAATATTTGATTTGACAATTATTATTAATATATCTTTAAAAAATGAAACATATAAAAATTATTGTGATGAAACATCTCAGGCAATTAACAGATTATATGATTTTCAAAAAATACAAAATGAATATTTTGAAAAAACTAAAAATTATGGAAATGTTAATAGTATAATGGAATATAATAAAATTATAGGTTATGGGTCAAGTATTATAAAAACAAATTATGAATTATTTGAAACAAGCAATTCAACATACTTTCAAAATGGAAAAGAGCATATAGAAAATACGGTTTATATCATTAATCTATATATACATTTATTAAATCAAATAAAAATTGCGTTAATTATTAATTTTCTATTTATATATATAATTGCTTTTAATATAGTAAAATTATATAAGAAATAAGACATATAAAATACTGCTATTATTTTAGCAGTATTTTTGTTTAACTTATAGGGTTTTAGAATCCCTATTTTTGTTCATTTAAAGTTTCATTATTAACTGGTTTATGTTTTTCCGCATTATTTGTTTTTTTATTTTTCTTTTCTTTATTTTTTGCCATATTTGACACCTCCATTAAAGAATATATAAATATTTTTTGCATAAAATAAAAAAATATTCAAAAAATAAATTTTATAAAATTTGAAAAATATAACATATTAGTATATAATACCTCCGGATATGTAATATAGGAGGTAGAATCATGAGTAATATTGTAATAGGAATAGAAGGATATGTTGGAACTGGTAAAACAACAGTATGTCGAAAACTATTAGAAAAAATACCAAATTCAATATTATTACATGGTGGAAATATATATAGAGCGATTTCTTATGGAATTATAAAAACAGGCTTATTAGAACAAAAAGAAAATTTATCCAAATTAAATCATTTAGATGTGAAAAATATTATGGATAAGTTGAAATTAAAAATTGAATTAGAAAACAAAGAAACTGTTGTTTATATTCATGAGAAAAAAGTAAAAGAAGAAGATTTACAGTCCCTAGAAACTTCTATGGCGACATCTAAGATAAGTAATGTAGCAAATAATGATAAATTATATGAATTTGGAAGAAATATTATAGAAAAATTCAAACAAAAATATAATGTTATTTTATCATCAAGAGATATTGTAAATATGTATCCAAAAGTTGACTATCATTTTTTACTTATTGCAGATATTGATGAAAGAGTAAGAAGAAAGATTAGTCAATATAAAGGAAAGATAACAGAAGAAGAACTAAAAAAACATATTGAAGAAAGAGATAAATTACAACAAGAATCTGGATATTATAAGATTCATCCTATAACAAAAGTTATAGATGTAACAAATTATAAAACACCAGAAGATACAATGAACAAACTTTTAGAATATATTAATATATAGAAAGAGGTGTAAAACTTGGAATTTGTTAATGAAAAATTACAAGAATTTAATAATTATTTAAATGGAAGAAAAGTTGCAATAATTGGACTTGGAGTAAGTAATATTCCTTTAATAGAATATATGCATAAATATAATGCAAATGTAACTGTATTTGATGATAAAGAAATGGAAGAAATACCAGAAAATTTATTAAATAAGATACAAACATATTCTATGTCTTTTTCTTTTGGAAAAAATAATTTAGAAAGATTAAATGGTTTTGATATTATTTTTAGATCTCCAAGCTGTTTACCTACAAGAACAGAATTAAAAAAGGAAGAAGATAGAGGAGCACTTGTAACTACTGAAATTGAAATGTTAATGAAAATGTGCCCATGTAAAATTATTGGAGTTACAGGAAGTGAAGGAAAGACTACAACTACAAGTTTAATTTATGCCATATTAAAACATGCTGGTTTAAATTGCTATTTAGGAGGAAATATTGGAACACCTTTATTTAGCAAGTTATCCGAAATGAAACCAGATGATATTGTTGTATTAGAATTAAGCAGTTTTCAATTAATGGGTATGGATGTTAGTCCACATATTTCTATAATTACAAATATTACACCAAATCATTTAAATATACATAGCTCATATGAAGAATATATAGAAGCAAAAAAGAATATTTTTAAATATCAAAATGAAGATGATATTTTAATTTTAAATTATGACAATGAAATTACTAGAAAATGTAAAAATGAAGCTAATTCTAAAGTAATATATTTTAGTAGTAAAGAAAAGTTGGATGATGGATATATTGTTGATGGTGATTTAATAAAAGAATGTGATAATAAGCTTAGAACACATATTTTAAATACTAAGGAAATAAAATTAAGAGGAACACATAATTTTGAAAATATTTGTGCGGCTTTTGCAGCAACAAAACCATTTGTAGACGAAAAACAAGCTGTTGATGCGATTAAAGAATTTAATGCTGTTGAGCATAGACTTGAATTTGTAAGAGAATTAAACGGAGTTAAATGGTATAATGATTCTGCAAGTTCTAGTCCATCTAGAACAATTGCTGGATTAAAAGCATACGATGAAGACCTTATTTTAATTGCAGGTGGATATGATAAAAATTTAGATTATTCTCCAATAGGTAAATATATTGTAGAAAAAGTTAAAGGGCTAGTATTAATTGGAGCTACTGCTCAAAAAATAAAAACAGCTGTAGAAAATGAAGCCAAAAGAAAAAATAGAGTTGTTCCAATTTATGAATGCAAAACGTTAGAAGAAGCAGTAGATACTGCAAACAAAATTAGTAATAGAGGTCAAGTGGTACTATTTTCACCAGCAAGTGCAAGCTTTGATATGTTTAAAAATTTTGCTGATAGAGGAAATCAATTTAAAAACTTAGTGAATCATCTTTAAGAAAAACAGAATTGTTAGAATTAACCTAGCAATTCTGTTTTATTCTATGAACATGCACATATTCTTAGAATAAAACATATTTTGTATAAAGCCAATAAGGAGGAAGAATTATGCAAAATAGTGATTATGAAGAGTATATGAGAACAGTATTAGGATATAATATAAAACCAGAACCTACATATTATAATTATAGTTATAATAATAATTTTGAATTGGAAAAATTATATCCAAAATTAAATAGTACGATTAATAAATACATTGAAGAAATAACAAAAGAAATTAATGAAACAAATATTAATGAAATTTCGGAAGAAATTTATAAAAAATTAAATATAAAAGATGCAACAAAAGAAACAAAAAATATTATATTGGATTTAATTAAAATTATAATTTTAAATAGAAAAATTAATGATAATAGATATAATAATTTTCAAAATAGAGGCATACAAGTTAGATATCCAATGGGATTTAATCCATATGTTGATTTTTAATTGGAAAAAATATGAAGAATTTTTTTTGGAAAAAAGGATATCATAATATCATACCAGCAATTTAACCACGAAAATATTAGTGGCAATAAATTAATTAAATTGATTTCACAAATATTACAACTCTTAAAGTGAAATCAAAATACCGAAAAGAGTTTAAATTTTTAGCAAAGAAGGTATTTTTAGTGAAAGTAAAAGATTGTATGTGTAATGATGTTTGTTATTGTTTGCCTGATACTACAATTTCAGATTGTGCTAAATTAATGAATAGTAAACATATTGGATATTTACCTGTATGTGATACAAATCAAAAATTAGTTGGAGTAGTAACAGATAGAGATATTGCTTTAAGATGTATAGCTTGTGATAAAGACAGTAAGTCAACTAAAGTTAAAGACATTATGAGTTCAAATGTATATAGTTGTACACCTGAAGATGAAATGAAAACAGTAGAAGACAAAATGTCAGAATATCAAATAAGAAGATTACCAATAGTAGATGGAAATAAAGTTGTAGGAATTATTTCAATAGGAGATTTAGCTAAAAATGAGAAAATTGAACCAGAATGCGTAGGTAATACTTTTGGTAACATTTGTTGGAGCAATACTAAAAATGCAGAATAATAAACAATTATTGTAAAAGAGGTAGGATTATTTCTTGCCTCTTCTTTTAATGCAATAATAAAGACATAATTATTTATTATATACATATAATAATATAAGGTGGTTGTATGATTGTTGATTTAGGATATGTTTCTAAAGTTATAAAAAGAATATTTTTTCTAGTTTTATCTATATTAATAATTTATTTGTTTTTTAAACTTAGTATTTTTTATATGCCTTTTTTGATTGCATTTGTACTAGCACTTATACTAGAGTCGCCAATTAAGTTTTGCATGAAAAAATTTAAGCTAAAAAGAAGGACAAGTAGTATAATAATTTTTTTAATTAGTATTGCTATTATAACTTCATTATTAATTTGGGGAATAACAACTTTAGTTTCGGAGGCGTCAAATTTAATGCAGGGAGTAAATACCTATATAGATAAAGCATATAGCAGTATAGAAAAAATAACAAATAATTTCGAAATAACAAGATTACATTTACCAACTCAAGTAGAAAATATAATTCAAAATTCTGGAAATGAATTTTTCGACAATATAACAATTTGGATAAAAAATGCTCTAGCAAAATTTATCGAAATCCTGACGCAAATACCTACTATTGCAATATATGTAACAATTACATTAATTGCATTATATTTTATATGTGTTGACAAAGTTTATATGGTAGATGAAATAGAGCATCATTTACCAATAACTTGGGCAAAAAAATTGGGCACCCATTTAAAGGAAATAATAAATTCATTAGGAAATTACCTAAAAGCACAAGTAATATTAATTCTAATCTCATTTGTAATATGTGTAATAGGCTTATATATATTAAAAATAGTTGGAATGAATATAAAATATCCTCTTCTTATTGCATTAGGAATAGCGTTTGTTGATGCACTACCTATATTAGGCTCAGGTGCAGTGATGATACCTTGGGCAGTTTTTTCAGCTTTAAATGGAGAAATAATAATGGGAATTTCAATACTAGTTTTATGGGGAATAATGTCAATTGCGAAACAATTTTTAGAACCTAAATTAGTTAGTAAAAACATCGGAATTCATCCAATATTTACTTTAATTGCAATGTATACAGGTTTCAAATTTATAGGAGTTTGGGGAATGGTAATAGGTCCTATTATTTTAATAATAATAAAAAACATATTTAGTACATTAATTGATAAAGGCGTAGTTAAAGCAATATTAGAGAGATAAATTAAAAAACTGTAATACATTTAGACGTATTACAGTTTTTAAAATAAAGAAAATTATTGGATAAAAATTATTCTGTTGGAACATACGAGTCATCTGGAGGAAATACATATTCATCAGTAGGCTTATCAATTTCTTTTAATGAAGTGATTTGTAGTTCAGGCATATCACCATGATAATCTACTTTTTTTATTGTTCCTGTAACTTCTACCCATGTGTCATCTGAGTAATCTTTAATTCCTTTATATTCTGACAAAAATCCTACAATTAAAGTTTGATAATCAGAACTAATAACCATATCACGTGCCAGAACAAATTGATCTTCTGTAAAATCATATGCCCTATATATGTAACCAGAAAACTTATATGATTTACCTACATATTTGTCTATATTTTCGTGAGAGTCTTTTAAAATGTTGGTATATGTGCTTGTTGTAATTTCTATAACATTAGAAGATTTATCAGAAATATCTGCATTAGATTTAGCTAAGTTAAATATTCTATAACAAGAAATAGAAAATACAACTACAATAATAATTGTAACTATAACAAAAAAGATTTTAAAAAGGAAACTTCCGCTTACTTTTATATTATATATAAACAAAATTAGCACCTCTTTCTGAATATTTATATTTAATTTTATGAAAAAGATATCTTATATATGTTTTTTTGAATAAATTATTGCGAAAAACTTATTTTAGTGATATAGTACACATGATAATTATATTTAGGAGGCAAAAGACGAATGGGCGTATTAAAAAAGATCTTTAAGACATATAGTGAAAAAGAAGTAAAAAGAGTAATGCCAATTGTAGAGCAAATTAATAGCTTAGAACCAGAAATGGCAAAATTATCAGACAAAGAACTAACAGGAAAGACAGAATATTTTAAAAAGCAATTAGAAAATGGTAAAACTTTAGATGATATATTACCAGAAGCTTTTGCAGTTGTTAGGGAAGCGTCTAAAAGAGTATTAGGATTAAGACATTTTGATGTTCAATTAATTGGTGGTATTATATTACACCAAGGTAGAATTGCTGAAATGAAAACAGGTGAAGGAAAAACACTTGTTGCAACACTTCCAGCATATTTGAATGCTTTAACAGGAAAAGGTGTTCATGTTATAACAGTAAATGATTACCTAGCTAAAAGAGATAGTGAATGGATGGGTAAATTATATAAATTCTTAGGACTTTCTGTAGGATTAGTAGTAAATGGACTAGAACCAGACCAAAGAAGAAAAGCATATGCTGCAGATATAACATATGGAACAAATAATGAATTTGGATTTGATTATTTAAGAGATAACATGGTTTTATATAAAGAACAATTAGTTCAAAGAAAATTAAACTATGCAATAGTAGATGAAATAGATAGTATTTTAATTGATGAGGCTCGTACACCACTTATTATTTCTGGTAGAGCAAATAAATCATCAGAATTATACAAAAAAGCTGATAGCTTTGTAAGAACATTGGAATCAAAGGTAATTGTTGAAGAAAATGTTGAAGATATGGAGCAAGCAGAAGATAATGAAAAATATGATTATATAGTAGATTTAAAAGCTAAATCTGCATCACTTACACAAAAAGGTATTAAAAAAGCAGAAGAATATTTTAAAGTAGATAATTTTAATGACTTAGAAAATTCAGAAATAGTACACAATGTAAATCAAGCATTACGTGCATATGGTGTAATGAAAAAAGATATAGATTACATTGTTAAAGACGGAGAAGTATTAATTGTTGATGAATTTACTGGACGTATTATGTATGGAAGAAGATACAATAATGGTTTACATCAAGCTATTGAAGCAAAAGAGCATGTAAAAATTGCAGATGAATCTAAAACACTTGCAACAATTACATTCCAAAACTACTTCAGAATGTATGAAAAATTATCTGGTATGACTGGTACTGCAATGACAGAAGAAGCAGAATTCCAAGAAATTTATCACTTAGATGTTGTTTCTATACCAACAAATAAACCAATGATAAGAGAAGATTTGCCAGATATTATATATAAAAATGAAAAGGCTAAATTTAGAGCAGTAGTAAAAGATGTAAAAGAAAGCTATCAAAAAGGACAACCTGTTCTAATTGGTACTGTTTCAATAGAAAAATCAGAAGCATTAAGTAAAATATTAACTAAAGAAGGAATTAAGCATCAAGTATTAAATGCTAAAGCACATGAAAGAGAAGCAGAAATTATCGCGCAAGCTGGTAAATATGGTGCAGTAACAATTGCAACAAATATGGCTGGTCGTGGTACTGATATTATGCTTGGAGGAAATAGTGAATATTTAGCTAAACAAGAAATGAAGCGTAAAAAATATTCAGATGAAATGATAGAACAAGCTACAGCATTTAATGAAACTGATGATCAAGATATTATTAATGCAAGAAAAGTATTTAGAGATTTAGTTAGTAAATATGATAAAGAAATAGCAGATGAAAAACAAAAAGTAATTGATGCTGGTGGATTAAAAATCATTGGTACATCAAGACATGAATCAAGAAGAATTGATAACCAATTACGTGGACGTAGTGGTCGTCAAGGAGATCCAGGTTCATCAAGATTTTATATAAGCTTAGATGATAATTTAATGAAAATATTCGCTGGAGATGTAATTACAAAAGTTTATGACAAATTAAATGCTTCAGAAGATTTACCAATAGAATCTAGAATTATTACTAAAGCTGTAGAAAATGCTCAAAAGAAAGTTGAAGGAAGAAACTTCAGTATCAGAAAGAATGTATTAAAATATGATGATGTTATGAATGCACAAAGAGAACTTATTTATAAAGAAAGAAGAGAAGTTCTTGATGGTAAAGATTTAAAAGACAATATTCAAAAAATGTTCAATTCTGTTGTAGATGCTGTTGTATCAACACACTTTACTTTAACTGATGGAGAAAAGTTAAACAAAGAAGCATTAATGCAAGATGTTCAAGATGTTTTTGGAATAACAGAATTAGAAACAATTAAAGCTGATAATGTTGACCAAGTAGAATTTTCTGATGAACTTGCAAATAAAGTATTTGAAAAATATGAAGCTAAAGAAAAAGACTTTGGTGAAAAAGAAATAAGAGAACTTGAAAGAGTTGTATTATTAAAAGTTGTTGATCAAAAATGGATGGATCATATAGATGATATGGAAGAACTAAAAAATGGTATTGGTCTTCGTGCTTATGGTCAAAAAGATCCAGTTGTTCAATATAGAATTGAAGGAACAGATATGTTTGATGAAATGAATGAAAACATTAAACTAGATGTTGTTAAAATACTTTCACATGTTGAAAAAGTTGGAAATGTAGTTAGAACTTCTAATGTAAAAGATACAAAAGAAGGATTTGACGAAGCAGCTGTAAACTTAGTTAATGGAAAACTTGCGCAAAGTGATAAAAATCATACACATCAAACAATTGTAAATGATGGACCAAAGATTGGTAGAAATGATCCTTGTCCATGCGGTTCAGGATTAAAATATAAAAACTGTCATGGAAAAAATGCATAATACCTATATTTAAAGCTTTTAAAACTTAAATAAAAAAATTTAAAAAGTTTAAAATAAAAGAAGTGTAACCTAAATAAAACAGATTACACTTCTTTTTTATTAATACAATCATTCATATTGTATTGAAGTCTCTTTGCTACAACAATTGTACACAAGTTTATGGAAACTCTAAGACAAAGGATAAAGTTAGTAATATCTGTGCTTGTGAATGAAAATAAAAATAATATTATATGCATATTTATATAGAGTATTGAATATATATTATATAAAGAAGAAATTAGATTTCTTGTAGGAAAAGCTTTAGAAAGAGATGATATAATTTGCAAAATAAAGAATATCAAATTTTAATAAATGATATTAAAGAATTATTAAATAATGTATGTAAAGACGACAGAATTAAATATCACATAAATCCTGTTGTAGAAATTGCGTCAAATATGTCTAAAGAACTAGGAGCAAATTTACAAGTAGTTGAGATTTCTGCATATTTACATGATATTACTAAAATGGTAGGGGAAAGAAAGAATCATCATATTACTGGCACAGAATATGCTGAACAATTTTTAATAAAATACGATATTGATAATGAATTTATAACTAAAGTAAAAAATTGTATATTAAAACACCGTGGTTCATCTGAATTTATAAGAAATACACTTGAAGAAAAAATTATCGCAACAGCTGATGCAGTAGCACATATTGAACATCCGCTTACTCTTTTTTATGCATGGTATGGAAGAAGGCAATGTAGCATAGATGAGGGAGCAGATGGAATTATTAGTAAATTACAACGTAGCTGGAATAAAATAGAATTTGAATATATGAAAGAAAAAGAAAGAGATAAATATCAAAATTTATTGAAAATGTTAGAGGAGCGATGAAAAGATAATATGAAATTAAATTTTGCAGATAGAAGAACAGATAAAAATATAGTAAACAAAAAATTTATAATTTCTGATTCAAACGATGAAAAGTTTAAAGGAAAAATTTCATTAATAGAAATAGAAAAATTAAATGAAAATTTTGAAGTAATAAGACCAGATGGAACAACTGATTTAGTAATAGCAAAAGATTATAAAATTATGACATACTTTCCAAAAGAAGAAAAATACTGTATGACAGTAATGTTTGATAATGAGTGGAATTTAAAACAATGGTATTTTGATATTGGAAAATCTTATTGTAAATATGATGGAGAAATACCATATAGCGAAGATTTATATTTAGATTTAGTTGTATTACCTGATGGTACATTTTATGCGTTAGATGAAAATGAATTAAAAGATGCACTTTTAAATAATATTGTATCAAAAGAAGAATATGATATAGCGTTTTATACAATGTATAAAATTAAGCAAATGATAAAAGATGATTTTAAAATATTATATAATTTTACAATGAAATCTGTGGAATTATTAAAAAATCATATTGGAGATTAAAATGGAATATAGTTTATTTATGATAAAGCCTTGTGCATATGAAAAAAAGGATAAAATTTTAAAAATTATTTCTGAAAATTTAAATATAATATTTTCAAGAGATATTGTTCTAAATGAAGATTTTTTGAATAGACTTTATAAAAATGAAAAAAATTTAAAATTTAAAAAATTAAATACAGACCAATTAAAAAATGGACGTGCTATAGTTGGTTTAGTAGCTGGTAAAAATGCTATTAAAGATTTAATAAAAATATGTGGTGATAAGCCTTTAGGTAGTATGTGCGACAAAGAAACGATAAGATATAAATTTAGTCCACCAAATGCAGTATTAAATATAGGAAATGATATTTTTTTTCTTAATGCTATACATAAATCAGATGCGAATGAAGCTATTGAAGATGTAATTTTCTTTATAACGGAATTTTTAAAAGAAGAAGTAAAGAAATGTAATATAAAGTGTCCAGAAAACAATGATAATGAATTTGATCAAAGATGATAAACTATATTTTTATGGTTTTAGAACACATTAAAAAATTTTTAAAAGGAGGGATTAAAAATGGAAGATTGGCATTTAAGATTTGGAATAACATCAAATTGTAACTTTAGATGTAGTTACTGTAATTCACATAATAGTGTTTCGAAAGATATGAGTGATAAAGATATTAAAGAAATAATAGAAGCTGCGAAAAATAACGGTGTTAAAAGGATCCATTGGACAGGAGGAGAACCTTTATTTAAAAATAGTATTTGTGAATTTATGAAATATGCAAAAGAACTTGGATATGAAGAGCAATCAATGACTACAAATGGTTTCTTTTTAGAGAAAAAAGTGGAAGAATTAAAAGATAGTGGTATTAGTAGAATAAATATAAGTTTAGATACTATGAATAAAGAAAAATTTAAGAATATAGTTGGAATAGATGCATTAGATAATGTTCTTAAAGGAATTGACAAAATGTTAGAAAAAACTGATTGTTTAATTAAAATAAATATGGTTGTGATGAAAGATAATATAAATGAAATTAAAGACTTTATAAATTATGCTATTGAAAAGAATAAAATATATGGCAAAGAAAGAATTATAGTAAGATTTTTGCAATTTTTCCCCTGCAATCCAAATCAACTAGAAGAAGATGGTCAAAACTTTTGGGTTAATGAATATATTACAGAAGTTAATATTTTAAATGAACTTAAAAAATTAGGAACTATTAAAGAAATTTCACGAAAACAAATTAGTGGAGACAATCCTTCTATGAGATATTATAGAATTAATGATACTATTACCGTTGGAATTCTTGCAATGTTTTCATGGAAATATCCATGTGGTTCTTGTCATAAGCTTAGAATATCTCCACAAGGGAATATTTCAGTTTGTCTAAATGATAAAAATGTTGTTAAAATAGATAATACATCATTAGAAGAAAAGAATAAAATAATAAAGAATCTTCTTCAAAAAAGAGAAAATATTATTGAAAAAAATATTGAAAGAAAGCATTTTAGAAGTAATTTAGGTGAATTTAGATTTGGAAAGACGGGAAAAGAAGCTAATATAGAAGACTTTTATGAAATGCTACGAAAAGGAAGAGGAAAAGAATGTAGTGTTTAAATTTTAAATAAGAAAGGCATTTCGCAGGGCTACTCTCTGAAGCAACGGCGAAATACATGTCACTCGCTTTGCTCGGACGGTCCAATGTAGCCTAACCTTGTTGTATACGTAAAAATCTGTGGCTATAAGTTATATACCCACAGATTAAAAGATTAAAATTAGTATAAGGATTTCTTATACTAATTTTTTTTTTGAATACATGTTGTATATTATTTAGTTATCATATAAAATTAAATAAATAATATTGAGGTGTTTTTTATGAATGAGATTATAAAAGTTGGATTAGGAATTATGATAAAAGATGGAAATAAAGTTTTACTAGGTCATCGTTCAGAAAAATATGGCGATACCGGAGGAATATATGAACCTGGTAGTTGGACTTTTCCAGGAGGAAAACAAGAATATGATGAAACGATTTTAGAAGGAGCAATTAGAGAAACAAAAGAAGAAACTAATTTAGATATATCTGATTTAAAGATATTTAATGTGGTAGATGATATTGCACCTAAAAAACACTATATAACTATTCAAATAATTGCTAATAAATTTGATGGTGAATTAGTAAATATGGAGCCAAATAAACATACTGAATGGAAATGGTTTGATTTAGATAATTTACCAGATAATTTATATTCACCTACAAAAGAATTTATAAAAGAATATTTAAATAGGAGTAAAAATGAAGATACAAGAATTTAAAACAAAAAGTTTAAAAGGATATAATATTTCTACTAAGTTTTATTTGCCCGAAAGTAAACCTAAGGAGATTATTATAGCAATACACGGATTTGGTGGAGATAAAGAAAGTAGTACAATTAATTTACTTGCTGAAAAAATGCTAGAAGAAGGATTTGGACTAATTTGTTTTGATTTCCCAGGGCATGGCGAAAGTGAAGTAGAAGCAGATAAATTAACTATAGATAATTGTATAAATGATATAATAAGTATAGAAGATTATATAAAAGTAAAATATGATAATGAGATAAAAATAGATATCTTTGCAACAAGTTTTGGAGCATATATTACATTACTTAAGTTATTTAAATATAAAACCAAGTATAATAAAATAATATTAAGAGCTCCAGCAATAAAAATGGATGAGATTTTAAAAAATACTTTATTAAGAGAACCATTTGATAAATTCAAAGAAAGAGGATTTACTAAATTAGGATTTGAAAGAAGCATGAATATTCCTTTTTCATTTTATGAAGAACTAAAACAAAATCAAATATTAAAATTATATAAAAATAATCAGAAAATTTTAATTATTCAAGGAACAGAAGATGATGTTGCACCTATAAATGATACAAAAGAATTGATAAATTTAGATAAATCAAATTTTGAATTATTTGAAATTGAAGGTGCAGATCATAGAATGAAAAAATATGGTGAATTAGAAAAGGCATTGAATAAAGCAAAAGAATATTTTATAAGTTAAAGAGGTAATTAAATGGAAACAGAAGATAAATATAGAAAATATGATAGAATTGGTGACGGAAATGTAAATTGGCAAGAAAAATGTTTAAAAGAAATTGAAAACGAGGATAATGTTATTTTAAGTTCACCAACTGGAAGTGGAAAGACAAAAGTTTTTCTAGAATGGGCACTAAAAAAGAAAGAAAGACCAATTTTTATAACTGCGCCAATTAAAGCATTATCAAATCAAAGATATAGAGAACTAGTTGATGAAGGATATACTGTAGGAATAGAAACTGGAGATGTAAAAAATGTTCCAGAAGATTGCGACTTTATTTGTTGTACTCAAGAAATATATACAAATAAATATTCAAATATAGAAAATGCAACATTAATTGTTGATGAATTTCATTATATATTTGAAAATCCATCTAGAGCAAGAACATATATTGATGCATTACATAATTCAAAAGCTAAAAATATACTTTTATGTTCGGCCACGTTGGGTGATGTTAATAAATTAAAAGATTATGCTGATAAAGTTTCTGAAAGAGATTTTATGTGCTATGAAAACGATTCAAGGTTAACATCTTTATTCTTTAAAGGAGATATTGAACCAAAAGATATTAAAGATTCTTTAATTGTAACTTTTTCAAGAAAAAATATAAATAACATAGTATATGATTTATGGGAATTAAGAAGTGATCAAGACGATGAAAAAATAGGTCAAATATCTGCATTAGCAAAGCAAGATAAAATAGATAATTACAAAATATTAGAGGATGCGAAAAAAGGACTTGCTGGATATTATGGTGGATTATTACCTAAAGAAAAGCTTTTTATAGAGAAGTGTTTTGAACAAGGTTTAATTGATACTGTTGTTGGTACTGATGCACTAGCATTAGGTGTTAACTTTCCAGTTCAAAACGTAATATTTGCCCAGCTTGCAAAATATTATGAGGGACCTATTAGTAAAAATCTATTCGATCAACTAGCTGGAAGAGCAGGAAGAAAAGGATATTTTGATGAGGGATATACATATTATTGCTCTGAATTTGCTGGATATGCAGAGTCTTATGAATATAGTACAGAAAGATTATATGATAGGTTATTAGATGCTCCAAATGAAGATTTATCTATTAAATTAAGTGCTAATATTAAAGACATATTACTTGGAAACACAACTATTGAAGAGGAAGCAGAATTTATAGCTAATTTTTCAACAGAGTCAGTTGATAAAGACGAAGTATTTGAAGAAATATCTCGAACAATTGATTATATTGAAAATGATGCTTTTGATCAACAAATTGATAGAATTATTGATGACTACTTAAGACCGTCTTATGATGATTATTATGACGACGAGTATTATGATGAGTATGACGATGATTATGATGATGAGTATGATAATGAACAAGAAAAAGCAAAAGAAGCGGAAAGACAAGAATTAAGAATAAAGCTAGAAGAGAAGAGGGCAGAATTTGATAAAAATATTGCAAGAGTTTATTTTGATGAATATTCACCATATCAAAATTGTGCAATATTTACAGATATTATATGCGGAGTTAATCCAGATATAATTTTAAGTCAATATGCTAACCAAGATAGATTTTATGATATGTTACAATTTAGAAAATATGTAAAATCATTACCAAAAAAATATAGAAAAGGTTTGACAAAAATTAGTGATAGAATTAATGAGATTGATGATACTGTGCTTAATGTATATAGAGGTAAGGTTTCTGTACAAGAAATTGGAAGAGAATTAGATAAAGAAGGGAAATTAAGTGCAGACAATATTTCGCAAACATTAAATAAGCAAGCCGATTTTAAAAATAATGGAGTAGGTCTAGATAATTCTGGATATACTGGATTGGAGGAACACGAATGAAGAACTTAGATTATGGTATTGCATATGCTGAAGTATTAGAAGTATTAAAATACATTTCTTTAGAGAATTATAATAAAATTCCCAAAAATTACATTACATATATGGAAGAAAATTGTGACGAAAAGAGTACTTTTACTTATAATATTGCTATTCCATTTGAAAAACAAGATTTATCAGATGATACGAAAAATATTTTAGCAATGTTATATAGACTTTTTTGGGCAAGTGATGAAGATAAAAAAAGATTTGAATATATTGACAAGCAAAATATACAAAAAAGAAAAGAAATAAACCAAAAATATAGTCCAGAAAATGTTTTTAAAAATAGAAACAGTAATGTAAAATATAATAATATTAATAAAGAAAAAAATGAAATAATTGAATATAAAGAAAATAATTGGATAAAAAAATTATTTATAAAAATAAGGAGTTTATTTAAAAAAGATTAAAAATAATAATTCAAAATTGTTAATATAAAATTAGAACAAGCAGGTGGGATACTTAAATATACCCACCTGCTTCTATTTAAACAAGATTATCTAAAAGGTTTGAGTCTTTCAAAAATCTCGTCTACACCTTTTTGCCCGACAGACCTAATCTGAAGTAATTCTTCATAAGTCATATCGCACAAATCGGCAATTTTGTTTTTGCCAGCCCTTTTTAAATATAAGGTTAACTTTGAATCAAGGCAAAGACACTCTATATCAAGAGTTCGATCACCTTTAGATAACCTTTCTTTAGTTGCAATATCAGATTCTCTTAAAGAAAATCTGATAATATTTGCCGGGTGGCGTAATTTTTTCAAAGCCTGCAGTTCTATCTTTCTTATTCTTTCATGAGAAAGTCCAAGTGAATCTCCTATGGCAGAAAGTGATTGCAACTGCATCTTTGAGTTTTTCAAGGATAGATTATACCGCAATAGCAGTACAGATCTTTCCTGATTTGGCAATACGTCCTTAACTGTGTTAAGGAGAGCCTCTCCAGATACTTCTCCGGCTTTAAAAGAACTATCAATTTTAAATGCAAGTTTTCCAAGCATATATGCTTTTTGTTCACTGAATTTTTTATTGTCCTTAATTATAGATATAGTTATTGCTTTTTTTATGTCTTTATTCATTTTTTTTCTCCTTTAAATAATTCTATTGTAATATGTAATCAGCGAAACAATTCGCTGGAATAAAGTGTAAAAAGTGCCCTCCTTTACTATTTTTTCAATGTGCATATATAAATATTATTATATCATACTTTACATAAAATGCAAGCGGTTTTTGGTATATAAATTTTAATGATTTTTTTAATTAAAAAATTAAATGTAACTATTGTAAAAGATAATAATGTACTAAAAATTGACATAACATTAATATGATTATATAATTCTTTTGTAAATACTGTTTTTATTTTATAAGCAAATTGCAAATAAAAGGAGGAATTATATGACGACAGTAAAAACGCGGGAAGAATGGGGATCTTTGTTAAAAATGCTAGCCAATCTAGCTAGAGAAAAGTATGTTAGCAATGCTAAAACTCTATTGGATGGATTTGATGCAGACCTTTCTGAGGAAGAGAAAACGTTTGATAATTTATTTGAAAATTTAAAACGTAAACTGCATGATGTTGGAATAGATTTGCAGATGGAGGCTTATACAGATAGTATGAAATTCGATCTGGTTTTTCTTACAGCATCAACTAAAACAATTCTTACTGCTATGAAAAATGCATGTAATGATGATTTCTTGAATAAAAACATGAAGGATTTTCATTTATTGATGACTTTATCAGAAACATTAATTTCAGCAGATGAATTTGAATTAGGTGTTAAATTATTGGATTTTATATTAGAGAACTGGAATAAGTTTGAATTTGTTAATTTGATGTATGAAACAAGAATTTTTTCTGAACTAATTTCCGGTATTTTAGTAAAAATTCAAACAGAATTGTATCCTGACAAGAAAAGTATAGGAGATATGGTTGTATTGAAAAGTGAAGTTTCAAATATTGCCTTTACGAAAACAAGGGAAGAAAGAGAAGCCATCTGGCCATATGCTGAAATGAAAAAACGGAATCCTCAACTAATTGAGGCTCTTGAATTAATGCTGGAAATTGCTAGATTGCTGAGAAAAGCAGAAAGCGATAGGAATGCCGTGTAAGATATGTTATAATTTAGAACAATAAATTATTTTATTTCTTAAAATTATGAGATGTCAATCAAAACACTTATTAAGTTATTACTTAATAAGTGTTTTTGCATTATATAGAAATTGTGCATAATAAAAGAAACAGCGATGGGTACAAGTTGCATACCCACCGCTTAAAAGAAAACCACAAAGGGCTATGTTTTGTCATATAGGAAAAATCGCTAGATTTTCCCTACATGACAGGTTAAGTTATGTGTATTTGTAAAGAAAAATACACATGTGGCTAAGATGCCACTGCGTTATCCCTCCTTTAATTCCCGAATCTTTGATGCTATTTCATTTGAAATAGACTTGCATATGAACTTCGGAGAATACAGATCTCTGTCTGTCAGTCTTTTCAGTTCTCCCACAGTCTGTATTCCATTGCGTTCAAGAACTCTAAGAGAACGCTCAGACAGGCCAATCTCGATTTCATCAAGCCATTTCAAATCTTCGGGCACTACATAAGTGCCACGATATTTTTCCAGCTTATACCGGATTTTTTTCAACGACATTGAATCAATCCCCGGAATCTGGAGAAGTTCTGCATCAGATTTTTCCTCTAAGTCAGTGACATAAGATATGCCTGCCTGAACAAGATCATACCTTATGCCATCTTCCAGATCGAGTCTTTCTATGAGGATAAACCTTTCTGGATGGGCTTTCTTTTCAGCTTCCATCCGTTCTGCTTCCTCACGTGCCGGAATATAAAACTTTCTGGTTCTAGACAGATGCCGAAGCTTGCGAACCGCTTTTTCTCTGATCTGTCTGATTCTTTCGGTTGTTACATCATACATATCCGCTATTGCTGCTAAAGTTAACGGATAACCGGTTTCAAGGCCATAGTGTAACCTCATAATTGCGGTTTCGTTTCCCGCTAAGGTTGACAATGCTTCTAACAAAGCTTTTCCGTCAACACTTCCATCAGGAATATCTTCGCCCAATATTGCTTTCGCCATATAAGCAATCTGATCTGCTTTTTTGGAATCGAAGGTTTCAATGTTGCTTAATTTTTTTACGAAATTTTCCATATTGGATATCTCCTTTATATTTTGGATTTTTAATAGTTTCTGTATGTAATCAGCTAAAAGCTGGAAATGTGATTAAAAGAGTTATTCCCCCCTTTGCTATTCTTTTTTCAATGTGCTACAAATATTATTATACCATACTTTACATAAAATGTAAATATACAACTAAGTTAAAGGTATTTACAATAAAAAAATAGTGTAGTATTGTATATATAATTAAAAAATAAGGAGGTAAATATGGAAATATTAAAAGTTAATAATGAAAATTTTGAGAAAGAAGTATTACAATCAGATAAAAAAGTTTTAGTAGATTTTTATGCTGATTGGTGCGGGCCATGTAAGATGCTATCACCAATAATAGATGAAGTTGCAAAAGAATATGAAGGTGCAAAATTCGTAAAATTAAATATAGATGAAGAACAATATTTAGCTATAAAATACAATGTAATGTCAATACCAACTTTAGTTATATTTAATAATGGTCAAGAAATAAAAAGAAGTGTTGGATTAATCAGCAAAGATGAAGTTTTAGATTTACTAAAATAAAGGAGCATAATATGAGTTTAAAAGATGAAATTGAAAACTATGTACCATATAATGAACAAGAAGAAGTAGATAAAGAACTGATGTTATATTATATTAATTTATTTGACGATGTTTTAACTAGAAATAATAGAACTTGTCATTTTTCTGCTTCAAATTGGGTGGTAAATAAAGATAGAACTAAAGTTTTAATGGTGTACCATAATATATATGATTCATGGTGTTGGACTGGTGGACATGCGGATGGTGATGAAGATTTAGAACATGTTGCAATAAAAGAACTTACAGAGGAAACAGGGCTAAAGAATTTTAAATTATTAGATAAAAATATTGCTAGTATAGAAATTTTACCAGTGCAGAGCCATATTAAAAGAGGAAAATTTGTACCAACACATTTGCATTTAAATTGTACTTATTTAATTGAAGCTGATGAAAAAGAAAATTTGCGAATTAAGGAAGATGAAAATAAAGGTGTAAAATGGATTACTATTGATGATATAGAAAAAATGGTAAGTGAACCTCATATGATTCCTATTTATAAGAAATTGAATGAAAGGATTAGAGGAGGAAGAATTAAATGAAAATATTAATTGTTGGAGGAGTTGCAGGTGGTGCAACAACAGCTACCAGATTAAGAAGACTAGATGAAAAAAGCGAAATAATTATATTTGACAGAGGAGATTATGTATCTTTTGCAAATTGTGGTTTACCTTATTACGTAGGAAATGTAATAAAAACAAAGGAAAAGTTATTATTACAAACACCTAAATCATTTAAAGAAAGATTTAATATTGATGTACGTTTAAATGAAGAAGTAATTAAAGTTTTAAGACAGGACAAAAAAATACAAATAAGAAAAAAAGAGGGAAATATATATGAAGAAGATTACGATAAATTAGTACTTTCTCCAGGAGCAGAACCTATCAATCCATTTAAAGAAATAAAAGATGAGAGGATTCAAACATTAAGGACAGTTAATGATGCAGTAAAAATTAGAGAATATTTGGAAAATAATAATGTAAAAGATGTAGCAATAATTGGTGGTGGCTATATTGGTGTTGAAATGGCAGAAAATATTAGAAATCATAATAAAGATGCTAATATAACAATTATAGAAAAAGCAAATCATCTAATAGGTCCTATTGATAAAGATATGGCAAAATTTATTAAAAAAGTTTTAAATAAAAATAATATTAATGTTGTATTAGAAAATGGAGTAAAAGAAATAAATAATAATAATCAACTTGAGATTAAATTAGAAAACGGATCATTAAATATAGATTATATTATTTTATGTATTGGAGTTAGACCAGAAAGTAAACTTGCAATTGATGCTGGACTTAAAGTGTCAGAAAAAGGTAGTATAATTGTTAATGAATTTATGATGACAAGTGATACAGATATTTATGCTTTAGGAGATAGTGTTCAGGTTAATAATCCTATAATTAATGTACCAACATATATTCCATTGGCAGGTCCTGCAAATAAACAAGCGAGAGTTGTAGCTAATAATATTTATAATAAACCAGGTAGATATGAAGGTACAATTGGAAGTAGCATACTAAAAATATTTGAAAATAATTTAGGAATTGTAGGATTAAATGAAAATACTGCAAAACAAAATAATATAAAATATAAAACTATGATAATTTCTCCTTATTCACATGCAACTTATTATCCATGTGCAACACAAACAACAATAAAAGTTATATATGAAGAAAATACTGGTACAATTTTAGGTGCACAGGTATGGGGAAAAGAAGGAGTGGATAAGTTAACTGATATTTTGGCAGTTGCAATTAAACATAAAATGACAGCAGATGATTTAGCAGATTTTGAATTATCATATGCTCCTCCATTTTCATCTGCAAAAAGTCCTATAAATCTAGTTGGAAATGCTATTCAAAATGAAATAGATGGAATGGTAGAAACAATAACATGGGGAGAAGTATTAAAATTAGAAGAAGCATTTATTTTAGATGTTAGAACAGAAGAGGAATATAAAAATGGCCATATAGAAAATGCTGTGCATATTCCTTTAGATGAATTAAGAGAAAATATAAATAAATTACCAATAGGTAAGAAGATATATGTATATTGCCATACAGGTCTTAGAAGCTATATTGCAACTAGAATTTTAAAAGGCAATAATTTAGATGCTGTTAATATTATGGGAGGATATTATTTTTATTCTGCAACTAATAAAATATAAAATTGACTTTTAATAAAAAACAGATATATAATATGAAAAAATTTGTACAATTTTAACTATAAGCACAATGCTAAAGGAGGAATAAAAATGAAAACAGTGAAAACTGAGGCTGAATTTTTAGACTTTGCTCGGGGCTTAATGGGAAATATAAACAAACTATATGGAAAAAAGACTGATAATAAGTTAGATTTGCCATATAAAGAATATTGGAGAGGAATTCCAATTAGAGAAAGAACTTTTTCTCGGTTATATAAGGTTGCAAAAAAAGCAATAAAGAGAGACATGCTTGTAAGTATAGAAATGGAAGAAGAGGACGAAGCTATTAAGTTCATTTTGGTAATTGTGACAGTACCTAAGAATGTATTAAAAACAGCAATAAAATTAGAACTTCAAGATGATATCTATTTACAAAAATATAACAAGGATATATTTACTTTAATCTTTGTGGCAACATTTACAATTCTCGCAGAGTATTATGATATGGGATTGCAATTGCTTACAGTGATTGAATCAATGGAAGATTATGAAATGGATTTAACTATGATAGCTTATTCTTATGATACTCTTGAAATGCTTGTAAATTTCTTGATTGCTAAAGGACAGGAATTATTAGACGAAAAAGGAATAAAAGTTTCATTAATAAAAGAATATTTAATTGATGGAAATGTATATAATAATCCATTGTATATTGTTAATCCTGAAATAGCAGAAATTTTGATTAAAGTTGTTAAAATAGGATATAAATTTGTGCAACTTCTTAATAAAATTATTTTTAAAGAAGCAATAAGTAGAGTGATAAAGGATGTTAAAGGCAAATAATGTTTCGCTGTATCCACTAGATAAATTTATAGTTTTATCTAGTGGATTTTCTTATTTTATAAAAAAGTAACATTGATTAATAAATAATTTAATATAAAGAGGGAATATTTGTTCTAGTTAAATACTAATGAACAGATGGTAAATAAGTACAAAGATTTACTTGACATAATGTAAAACTGCATATATAATAGTCATTGAAAATCTGTTTATAAATTCTAATAGCATAATGCAAGAGGAGGAAAAAATGAGAACAATACGGACGGCTGATGATTGGATAAATTTGTTAAATGAAAATGAGGCTTTTTTATGTTCAAATCCATATTGGGATAAAATTCCAGTAGCTGAAAGAACTTTTGAAATTTTAAGCAAACATGCACAGGAAACCTTAAAAAATGAACATGATATCTATGCCGATATTGACGATGAAAGTTTAAGTCAAATCAAACGAATAGCACGGCAGGCTACAGTTGTTATTCTTACAGCGCCTGAAAATGTGATTGTAGATGCTTTGAAAAATGCAATGGCGGATGAAGAATACATTAAAACATGCAAACAATCCTGTAACTGGATAACGACTTTATTCATTCAGTTAATTAAGGTGAAAGATTATTCTGATGCCATAAAAATGCTTAATCATATTCAAAATAGCAACTATGATGACTTTGAACAACTTACTTTGGTTAGTCGCTTACAAAAAGCAGTAACCATTCTGATAGTTTTTGCGAATCAAGAATTATCAAAAGCTGGTACAAATATTAAATGTGAAACAATAGAAGAAGCAAAAAAATATTTTGATGAAATTAAGGAAATAAATCCTGATTTAGAAGAACTTATAAGAAAAACTCATAAATTGTATTCTGAAATTAAAGTTTTAAATATGTCTTTAATTTTAGGGACTATCTTCAATTTATAAATTTCAATTGTCCAAATGAAGTCATCATTTTAATGGTGACTTCATTTTATAGCTTATAAAATGTATCACTTATACACATATGCAAAAACCAATTTAATATAATTTTTATAAAATATAAAAAATGTATTGTATTTTTTTATTTCTTGATATATAGTATGTAAAAGGGTGTGGAAAAATGCAAAAATTTGTAAAAACATTAGAATTAAATACAAAAAGACATAAGGCAAAATTTGCTTTTTTTTGCAACCAATTAAATATTTATCATTTTCGTACTAATTCTTTTATGGATTAGTATTTTTTTTGTATATTGAAAAAACAATATGCAAAGATTATATAAATAAAAAAGAGGGGGTATCTTCGTATGGAAGAAAAAAAATTACTGCTTGATGTAAACGAAAAGCCAACAGTTGGTAAATGGATTGTTCTTGCAATTCAGCATGTTTTTGCTATGTTTGGTGCAACAATATTAGTACCAATCTTAGTAAATAGTTCTGCAGGTGCTGAAGTACTAACAATTCCAGTAGCATTAGCAACATCTGGAATCGGAACATTAATTTATATTTTATGTACTAAAGGTAGATCACCTGTTTATCTAGGAAGTTCATTTGCTTTTATTGCTCCACTAGCAGCAGCATATTTAAAAGGTGGAATTTCTGGAGCAATGACAGGAATTATGGTTGTAGGTTTAATTTATGTAATATTTGCAACATTAATTCATTTTATTGGAAAAGACTGGATACATAAATTATTACCACATGTAGTTATAGGACCAATGATAATGATAATAGGTTTAGGATTAGCACCTAATGCGATTTCTCAGATTGGTTTAGGAACAGATACACAAATAGAATGGAGAGGTGTAATTGTAGCACTTATAACATTTTTAACTACAGCAATAGTTATGGTTAGAGGAAAAGGATTTTTGAAGATAGTTCCTTTTTTAATAGGAATAGTAGTTGGATATATTGCTTCTATTTGCTTAGGATTAGTAGATTTTGCACCGGTAGCTGAAGCAGCATTCTTTAGTATTCCAAACTTTATTTTACCATTTGTAAATTATACACCAAGTTTTTCTGCAATTCTTACAATAGCACCAATTGCATTAGTTACAATGGCAGAACATATTGGTGATCATACAGCATTAAGTTCAATAATAGGAAAAGATTTGTTAAAAAATCCTGGATTAGATAGAACATTATTAGGTGATGGTATTGCAACATTTGTAGCAGGTATGCTTGGTGGTCCTGCAAATACAACATATGGAGAAAATACTTCAGTAGTAGGTATGACAAAAGTAGCTTCAGTATGGGTAATAGGATTAGCTGCAATTATTGCAATATGTTTAGCTTTCTTAGGTAAATTTACTGCAATTATTTCAACAATTCCAGATCCTGTTTTAGGTGGTGTTTCATTATTACTTTATGGATTTATATCTGTAAATGGTTTAAAAGTTTTAATAGAAAATAAAATTGATTTTGGAAAACCAAAAAATATTGTTGTTGCATCAACAATGCTAGTTTTAGGACTAGGAGGAGCTGCAATATCAATTGTATCTGGAGATTTATCTGTTACAATATCAGGAATGAGTTTAGCAGCTATAGTTGGAATTTTATTAAATTTATTATTGCCAAATGAAAAAGAAGAGCAAAAAGAAGTAGAAGAAGATAGTAATAAAATAGAAGATAATAATGAAGCAGATAAAACTAATGAAGAGACAAAAGTAATGAAAGAAAGTATTTCAGAAAAAAAGACAGAAACAGAGGTGAAAAACATGAATATTAATGTTTTGGATAATCCAATAATAGAACATAAATTATCAATTATAAGAAACAAAAATACTGGAACAAAAGAATTTAGGGAAATAATTACAGAGATAGCTATTTTCTTATGTTATGAAGCTATGAAAGATGCAAAATTGGAAGAAATAGAAATTGAAACACCTTTATGTAAAACAAAGGCAAGAGTTTTAAAAGAAGACAATTACGCATTTGTTCCTATATTAAGAGCTGGAACTGGAATGCTAGATGGTTTATTACAAGTAATACCAAATGCAAAAATAGGTCATATTGGTTTATATAGAAATGAAGAAACATTAGAACCTGTAAAATATTATTATAAAATGCCAAAAGATATTAGTAAAAGAGAGGTATTAATTTTAGATCCAATGCTTGCAACAGGTGGATCTGCAGCAGATACAATAAAATGTTTAAAAGAAGACGGAGTAAAGAAAATAAAATTCTTATCAATAATATCAGCTCCTGAAGGAATAGAAAGATTAAATAAAGAATTTCCTGATGTTGAATTATATACTGCAGCTATAGATGAAAAATTGAATGAAAACGGTTATATATTACCAGGATTAGGTGACGCAGGAGATAGAATTTTTGGAACAAAATAGTGATTAAGGATATTTCTTAAAATATCTATAAATGGAAATAAAACTGTGGTAAAACATCAACATTTTGCCACAGTTTTTTGTATAAGTTACTATTTATAAAAAATAGAAAAAAATGGACGACTCTTTATCCCTCTTGAAAAATAAAATTAAGTATGTTAATATACAAACGTGTAGATTGGAGTGATGTAATGATAGAGTTAGAAGAAAATATAAGAGTCCTTCAAGAATTAAATACAAAATTGATTGAAATTAGGGATTCTCTTTGACATAGAAAATTCTAAAAATAAATTAGCGGAATTAGAAGCTGAAACTTTAAAACAAGGTTTTTGGGAGTCTAAGAATAACTCTAGTGTTTTACAAGAAATAAAACTTCTAAAAAATAAAATTACTAAATATAATAAAATAGAAAATTTATTAAATAATTTATTAGATATGAATAATCTTTTAGAAGAAGAACCTGATCATGATCTTATTAAAGAATTATTAAAAGATACAAAAACTTTAGAACAAGATATTAAAGATTTAGAAATTGAAACTTTATTTTCAGGAAAATATGATTCTAATAATGCAATTGTTTCTATGCATCCAGGAGCAGGAGGAACAGAATCTCAAGACTGGGTAGAAATGCTTTATAGAATGTACACTAGATGGGCAGAGAAACATGGTTTTCAAGTTAAAGAATTAGATTACTTAGAAGGCGATGAAGCAGGGATAAAAAGTGTTACTTTTTTAGTATCAGGAGATTATGCTTATGGATATCTTAAAGGAGAAATGGGAGTACATAGATTAGTTAGAATTTCACCTTTTGATAGTGGAGGAAGAAGACATACATCTTTTGCTTCAATAGAAGTGCTTCCAGAGATAAATGATGATATTGAAATAGATATAAATCCTGATGATTTAAGAATAGATACATACAGAGCTTCAGGAGCAGGAGGACAACATATAAATAAAACCTCTTCTGCAGTAAGAATAACACATATTCCAACAAATACAGTAGTTAGCTGTCAATCTGAACGTTCACAAATTCAAAATAGAGAAACAGCAATGAAAATGCTAAAATCCAAGTTATTTGACATGAAAGAAAAAGAAAGACAAGAGAAGATTTCAGATTTGAAAGGTGAACAAAAAGATATAGCTTGGGGAAGCCAAATAAGGTCCTATGTATTTTGTCCATATACATTAGTAAAAGATCATAGAACAAATTATGAAGTAGGAAATGTTAATGCAGTTATGGACGGAGATTTAGATGACTTTATGGAAGCATATTTAAAAATGTATAATACGAAGTAATTGTATGATACAAAGTATCTAAAATACAATTATTTTCATATATTATAAAGAGATACTATTTAATTAAATAGATTTCTTACATTATTATAAAAGAGGTGTACCATTATGGACACAATAGTATTAAAATTTGGAGGGAGTTCAGTTTCAGACAATATTAAATTAAATATTGTAGCTGAAAAAATTAAAGAATTTTATAAGGAAAACAATGTAGTAGTTGTAGTATCAGCACAAGGAAAAACTACGGATAATCTATTAAGAGAAGCACATGAATTAAGTAATGTACCAAATGAAAGAGAATTAGATACCTTGCTTAGCGCAGGAGAGCAAATTTCTATGTCTAAGCTAAGTATTTTGCTTAATAGATTAGGATATCCAGCGATATCACTTACAGGATGGCAAGCTGGAATTTATACAAGCCCTACTAATCAATCAGCAGTAGTAGAGAGCATAGATACATCAAGAATAGAAAAAGAACTTGCGGAAAGAAAGATTGTTATAATAGCAGGATTTCAAGGAATTAACGAAAAAGGTGATATAACAACATTTGGAAGAGGAGGATCTGACACAACGGCAGTAGCAGTAGCAGCAGCACTAAAGGCAGATAAATGCTATATTTTTTCTGATGTTGATGGTGTATATTCTACAGATCCAAACAAAATACAAGACGCAAAAAAAATACCTGAATTATCATATGAAGAAATGCAAGATATTTCTAATGAAGGTGCAAAAGTTTTGCATAATAGATGTGTTGAAATAGGAAAAAGATTTAATATTCCTATTATAACTAAATCAACATTTAATAATAGACCTGGTAGTGTAATAAATGAAAAAATTGAAGATACTAAAGTAAAAAGTATAGTAAAAAATGATAATATTATTTTAGTAACTGCGAAACAAGAAGTTTATACTCCAAGAATGATAAATCGAATATATAGAAAGTTATTAGCTAATAATATATTTATAAATAATATTATTAATAAAAGTACATCTACTTTGGAAATTCAATTTACAATAAAAGCTGCTGAGTTTAATAAATTTGAAAATGTTATCACTACAGAATATCCTAAATTAGATTGTTCATATAAAAATATTAGTAAAATATCTATAATAGGATATGGAATTATGAATGATTCTGATATAATAACTAAAACAATGAAAATATTAGATACAAATGCTTTAGAAATTTTGAACATTCAAACAAATGAGTCTAAAATAAGAATAATATTTAAAGATAAATTAGGTGATAATATTTTAGAACAATTACACAATGAGTTAATTGGTTAAATTATTATATTAAGGGCGAATTTTATCGCCCTTAACAATTAAACAAAAGAAAGGAAGAATATACATATGAAAAATATTTCTAAAGAAAAATTAAAAAAATTTGAAAAAGATTTTAACTCTGTTGAAAACAAGGTAATTACAAATTCTGTTACAAAAAATGGATTTTTTTATTCTTGTGAAAATTATGAAGAAATTAGAAATACAAGATATGAATTTTCTGTTGATTTAAAACAAGGTGATATTACTAATCAAAAACGTAGTGGAAGATGTTGGATTTTTGCTTCAACTAATTTTATAAGATACTTTTTAATAAAAAAATTAAACATCAAAAATATTGAATTATCCCAAAATTATGTAGCTTTTTATGACAAATTAGAAAAATGTAATTTCTTTTTAAATTGTATTATAAATACTATAGATAGAGATACAACAGATAGACATGTAACATTCTTTTTAGATAATCCAATAAATGATGGTGGCCAATGGGATATGTTCTTAAATATAATTAAGAAATATGGAATTGTTCCAAAGAGTGCTATGCCGGAAACTTATAATTCTTCTAATACAGCAGAAATTAACAAAATTTTAAAAAGAGTTTTAAGAAACTTTGCATATATATTAAGAACTAATTATAAAAATGGAACTAGTTTAGATAAAATAGAAGAACAAAAATTAGATATGGTGGAAAAGATATATGGAATTTTGTGTACAGCTTTTGGTAAGCCACCTGTTAAATTTGATTTTGAATATACAAATAAAAAAGATGAATTTTATAGGGATTCAAATATTACACCAATGGAATTTTATGATAAATATATTAAAGATTTAAATTTGGATGATTACATTAGCATTATAAATGCACCAAACGAAGATAGACCTTATTATAAAAAATATACTGTAAATTACATTGGAAATGTTGCAGATGGTAATAGAATTACTTATTTAAATTTACCAATAAATAGATTAAAAGAAATGGCAGTAGCTCAATTAACAGATGGAGTTCCAGTGTTTTTTGGTAGTGATGTTGGTCAAGAATCTTCTAGAAGTTTAGGAATAATGTCACGTAATTTATTTAATGTTCAAGATATTATAAACTTTGAAGATAAAATGGATAAAGCTACAAAACTTGAATATAGAGAAAGTTGTATGACACATGCAATGATGTTTTTGGGTGTTAATTTAGACGACAATTGGAAAGGAAGTCGTTGGAAGGTAGAAAACTCATGGGGAAATGATCCTGGTAATAAAGGAATTTTTGTTTTAACAGATGATTGGTTTAATTCATATGTTTATCAAGTTGTTATAAATAAGAAACATTTAAAACCTGAAGAATTAGAAGCATACAATGAAAATAAATATTATATGGAATTAGAACCATGGGATCCAATGGGAACATTAGCTAATATAAATTAAAATCCATTTCAAATATGGAGGAATATATATGTATGATTGTATTATAATTGGAAAAGGCCCAGCTGGAATAAGTGGTGCAATATATATTAGTAGATCAAATTTAAAAGTACTTGTTATTGGTAAAGATGATACTGCTTTAAAAAAAGCTCATTTAATTGAAAACTATTATGGCTTTGAAAATCCTATTTCAGGGGAAGAATTGTTTGAAAATGGAATTAAACAAGCAAAGAAACAAAATATAGATATAAAAAATGATGAAGTAGTAGATATTAAATGGAATAATAATACTTTTGCTGTTATAACTGTAAATTCTGAATATGAAGCTAAAACAATTTTACTTGCAACTGGTAAAAGTAGAAATCCTGCTAATATAAGAGGAGTTAAAGAATTTGAGGGAAGAGGAATTAGTTATTGTGCAATTTGTGACGGATTTTTCTACAAGAACAAAAAAATAGCAGTAATAGGAAGTGGGGAATACGCTATCCACGAAGCAGAAATATTAAAAAATATTTCTGATGATGTAACTATATTTACAAATGGTAGAGAATTACCACAAAATAGAAGTGTTGAAATTACAAATTATATTGAAGGAAAAATTGATGCTATAAAAGGAAAAGAAAAAGCAAGCAAAATTGTATTAGAAGATAATACAGAATATGATATTGATGGAATATTTATTGCAGAAGGGACTGCAAGTAGTGTTGATTTTGCAAAAAAACTTGGGATATTTTTAGATAATAACAATATTAAAGTTGATGAAAATATGCAAACAAATATTCCTGGAATTTATGCGGCAGGTGATTGCACAGGTGGATTACTACAAATAAGCAAAGCAGTTTATGATGGTGCAAAAAGTGGATTAAGTATCGCCAAAAAAGTAAAAAATATATAAGGAGGTTTTTATATGGGCAAACCAATAGAAATAACAAATGAAAATTTTGAGGAAGTTGTTTTAAAATCTACAGATCCAGTTTTAGTTGATTTTTGGGCACCTTGGTGCGGACCGTGTAGAATGATGGGGCCAATTATTGATGAAATCGCAGAGGAGACTCCATCTATAATTGTTGGAAAAGTAAATGTTGATGATGAACCAGAATTAGCTACAAAGTATGATATTAATTCAATACCTACATTGTTATTGTTTAAGTCTGGAGCTGTTAGAAATACATTAATTGGATTACATACTAAACAAGATATTATTAATGAGATATTTTAATTTAGAAAAGAACAAAAAAATAATGTTATACTTTTATGTATAACATTATTTTTTGCAATATTTAGAATATATATCCAACAATGAAGCTAATTCTTGTTTTTCTGGATATTCTTTTTCAGCATATCTACAAAGCATAGAAATATATTTTTTTTCATCGTCATTAAGATATTTATAGCAATTTGTTTTTAATTCTTTTAAGTTTTTATATTTGTATCCTGGACGGATTATATTTAATCTTGATATTAACTTTTGTTTTATTTCTTTTCGCAATGCATTTATACAATAAACATAATTTTTATTTTTAAATTGTTCTCTTAATTTTTTATCATCTATCACTTCTTATATCATCTCCTTGAGTATCTCCTTGTGGAAGTGTTTTTACGTATATTCCACCAACTTTTTCTAAAATTGAATTACTATCCATATTAAAATATCTTCTTTGTATATCCTTATCTTTTGGAGAAGCTTTTAAATGAATAGGCAACGCTTTTTCATCAGATAAAGCTCTAAGATGATTAAGAGTTCTAACATTAGCTTTTTTATTAGTTTTTGATGAAGTTTTAATTGTTTTCTTTAAACTTTTATTCCATGGCATCATTAGATGAGATTTCATCACTTTACCATCTAACATTTTCCAATCTTCATTTCCTGCATATATTGGAATTATTGAAGTATTAAGATATTCTCTCATAAAGTCTCTTAAAACGCCAGTATTCATATGTATATTTACTGGTGAGATTGAATTTATATCAACCATAAAATCCGTAAAATGTCTTATTTCACCATATGTTCCATCTTCAGAAAGATTATCAAGAACAATTCCATAATTTGATTTATCACCATATAAAGTTAAAAGACTTATAAGTGATAGACTACTTTGATTTTTAGAATTTTTTAAATGATAAATTGTATTTGCAAAATATGAATATCTTGATAAATCTTCTCCTATATCATTATCAGAACATGGTAATAGTTCAGAAAAATACTCTTTGTATTTTTTTCCATATTGTAATCTGACTTGTTCGATTAGAGGCTCTAAAGAATAGCTATAAGTATTATTTTCATCTAATTCAAGTTCACCTTTTATTTCTAATTCTCTAAGTTGTTCGTCATTTTCGACATAATATGCATCAGTTGGATAATAGAAGAAATCCATTTTTATTAATGCAAACCTTATATTTTCTCTTTCTAATTGAGGTGCTGCTTCACCATCAGTTAGTAATGGCTCTAAATTATATTCATCTATAAGAAATTTGGCTCTAGAATAATTTTCTAAAACATGGAATAATCTATTTACATACATAATATGTATTCCTATTAAATCTGTTGTTTTTAAAGCTTTAAGTGATTGTATAGATAATTGACTATCAATTGTTTTTTTATCTATTTTCATTTCTGGTATTGCACATTTTGCAAATTGTGAATTTTCGGTTTCCATCCAATCATCAATAAATCCTAGATCATCTAATAATGAGTATATTTCATGTGTTGATTCAGATAAAACCGATTTCAAATCTCTTTCAATTTCTAAATCATGATCTTTCATAAAATAATTTACTCCATGAAGATGAATTCTAGCAACATCTAATATCATTTTCTTTTGAATTATTGGAAAATTTGCGACAGCTTTTGTTATTTCTTCATCTCTTTTTGACGGAGTCTTAGAATTGTCCGATATTATATTTTGTAAATATGATGGTAAAACATCAGAAGTTTCTTCTATATGTCTTGCGGTTAAATGTCTTGCTAATAAAGTAAAATTAATTAAGTTTTCTTCAAAAGTATTACTATGCATAAAAAAATCGTTTTCACATGATAAATTGTTCTTTTCTATATAATCATTTATTTCTTTAAATTTTTGTGGATGTTGTTTTAAATATAAACAAGCATTATATTCACTTATATAGCTTAATACATCAGCATTTGCAACTCCTGCATCTACTAATCGTTCATTGAATTTGTCATATTCACTTAATAGTTCGTCTCTCGTTAATTCTGGATTTTCTTTTTTCTTTTTTTGAATGAATTTATATATTTTTTCAATTATTTTATTTATACTTTTTCCATCTTTTACTACAATTCCTTTTGAAAAATTTTCAGCATTTTTCATGTTTCGTTCAAATGAGCTTAGATTCATAATTACCTCCTAGTACTTAACATAAATATTATACTACAAAAATGAATGTTTAACAATAGTTTCCATATTTATTGAGAAACTTTGTATAATGTGCTAAAATATTAAAAGAATTTTAGGAGGAATTATGAAAAAGGTTTTATTAGGAATGAGTGGAGGAGTTGATAGTAGCGTATCGGCTATTCTTTTACAAAAAGAAGGATATGAAGTTATAGGAATTACTATGGCATTATCAAAAGAAACTGATGATACAGATGCAAAAGCTGTATGTAAAGAACTTGGAATAGAACATCATTTTGTTGATTTAAAAAGTGAATTTAAAAAATATGTTATAGATAATTTTATAAAATGTTATGCTAATGCTAAAACTCCTAATCCATGTATAGAATGTAATAGAAAATTAAAATTTGGAGCTATGTTTGATAAAGCAAAAGAGCTAGGTTGTGATTATTTGGCAACAGGTCATTATGCAAATATTGAATATAGTAATAAATATAAACAATATGTTTTAAAAAAGGGAGATGCAATAGGTAAGGATCAATCTTATGTTTTATATACATTACCAGAGGATATGTTAGAACATATAATTTTCCCTCTTGGTAAATTTAAAACAAAGGATGAAATTAGAAAAATTGCTAGTGACAATAATTTTAATATGGTTGCAAATAAGCCAGATAGTGAAGATATATGTTTTATTCCAGATGGAAATTATAAAAGATTTTTAGAAAACAATTCAGATTTAAAACCAAAAATAGGAAATATAGTATTACAAGATGGAACAGTTTTAGGTAAGCATTCTGGATTATATAACTATACTATTGGACAAAGAAAAGGTTTAGGTATTTCATATAAAGAACCATTATTTGTTATAGGATTTAATATTAGAAATAATGAAGTTATTGTAGGAACAAAAGAAGAGGCATATAAGGATTGTGCTATAATAGATAATGTAAATATTTTAATAAAAGATATTGATATAGAAAACTTACATGTAAAAGTTAAAACAAGGTATTCTACAAGAGAATCTGAAGCAATATTACAAGAGTTAGATAATAAAATGATAAAGATTAATTTCCTTAAACCAGAAAAAGCTTTAACACCAGGTCAGTCAGCGGTATTTTATATAGATGATGTTGTTATAGGTGGAGGTATTATAAAAGAAACAATTTAGGAAAATTATATTATAGCAGATCATAATGATCTGCTTTTTGTTTTGTATTCTTCTAAGTAAGATTAATTTAATATAATGTTAATAAATATTTAAAAATTATGCTATTGTAAAAAAAGTTATTTTTTGGTATAGTACAGATGTAAAAGGAGGAGTACATATGATTAAAGAAGCAAAAATAAGTGATTTTGAATTAATTCTTTCTCTAGCAGATAATAAAAATATTGAAGGAGAAATTCGTAAAAGTTTAACTAGCTATAATGAAGCTGTATTTATAGACTATGAAAATGATATACCTGTTGGTTTTGCAATTTGTTCTATTAATGATGAAAAATCATTAGAACCAATAGGAACATTAAATCAAATAACTTTAAAGCAAACATATAAAAATAAAGGTATAGATAAAAGATTATTAAATAGATGTGAAAAATGGGCTAAAGATAAAGGTTGCAAAACTTTTGCAGTTACTTGTTTAGCAGAAGAAAAACAAAAAAGAGAATTTTACAATTTTGCTGGATTTACCGAAACAGACAATATTGTATATTTTTCTAAAGAATTATAATATGAACATTTATTTTACATATAAATAATATATTTTACTAATAAAGGAAAAGAGTGGATATATGAAAGCAAAAAGGATAAAAAATCAAGAAGAAGAGGAATTTGTTCCTAAAGCCTTTAGAAGAGAAAGAGAAAATGAAAAAGATACTATTCCTAAAGGTAAAACTTCAAGATTTAAGAAGAATAAAAAAGTTAAGAAACCTTTAAACAAAAGAGTTAAACTAATTATATTTTTTATAATTTTAATATTAATTATTATATCAGGAATTAGTCTAGCCGTTTCTGCTCATTCGTGGAGAAAGATTGCAAAAGAAATGCTAGTTAATGAAAACTCAGTTATAGTAGATAGTAATGATAACAAACTAGCTGTATTAGGAAGTGAGAGAAAACAAATAAAAGTAGAAGGCTCAGAAATTCCAAATAATTTAAAAAATGCATATGTTTCAATAGAAGATGAAAGATTTTATGATCATAGTGGAGTAGATATAAAAAGAACTGGTTCTGCTATAGTTAATTATATATTTCATTTTGGCTCTTCTTCTTATGGAGGAAGCACAATTACTCAACAATTAGTTAAAAATATGACAGGAGATAATACAGATAGTATTATAAGAAAAGTTAAAGAATGGTGGAAAGCATGGAATCTTGAATGTATTTCTAATAAAGATGAAATATTAGAAACATATCTAAATATAATTTATGTTGGTAATGGTGTATATGGAGTAGGAGCTGGAAGCAAATATTATTTTAATAAAGATTGCGAAGATTTAAGTTTAGCAGAATGTGCTTTTTTAGCTGGTATAAATAATTCGCCAAATTCATATAATCCATTTGGAGAAAAAGATAATACTGAGAAAATAGAGAAAAGAACCAAAACAGTGCTTTCTAAAATGTTAGAGTTAGAATATATTAATCAAGATGAATATGATGAAGCAATAAAAAATGTGGAAGCTGGTTTGAAGTTTAAAAAAGGTACAATTAAAACAAGTGATGCAGTATATTCATATCATACTGATGCACTTATTAATGAAATAACAAGAGACATAAGTAATAAGTATAACATATCTTCTGATTTTGCAACAAATTATATTAATATGGCAGGTTTGGAAATTGTAAGTACACAAGATAAAAAAATTCAAAATCAAATTGAAACTGAAATGGAGAAAAGTAAATATAGTAAGCCTTCTAAAAAAGGAGGAGATTCATCACAGGCAGCAATGGTTGTAATAGATCATACAACAGGACAGGTTTTACGGATGTGTTGGCGGACTTGGAGAAAAAACAGAATCACGTTCTTTAAATAGAGCAATTCAAAGTATAAGACAAACTGGTTCGGCAATTAAGCCATTATCTGTTGTAGCTCCAGCAATTAACAAAAAAATAATTACAGCTTCTTCAATTTATGATGATACATCCAAAGATTTTCCTGGTGGATATCATCCTTATGATTATAACAAAGAACTAGGAGAAATAACTGTTAGAAGAGCTATTGAGTCTTCACAAAATATTCCATTTGTAGAGATTATGCAGGAATTAAAACCTAAGGTTGCAATGGATTACTTAGAGAAGATGGGAATATCTACATTAACAGAAGAAGATAATAATTTAGCTCTTGCATTAGGGGGATTACAAAAAGGAATAAGTCCATTAGAGATGGCAGCAGCTTATGCAACAATAGCAAATAATGGTGAATATATTGAACCAGTATTTTATGAAGAAATAAATGATCATTATGGTTCAACTTTAATGAAACCTAAACAGGAAAAAAGAAGAGTATTTTCTAAAGAAACTGCATTTATAGTTCAAGAATTACTAACTCAACCAGTTAAAGGTGCTAATGGTACAGCTACATATTGTGCAATTGATGGAATGGATGTTGCTGCAAAAACAGGAACAACAGATTCAAACTATGATAGATGGTTATGCGGATTTACTCCATACTATACTGCAGTAACATGGTATGGATATGATCAAAATGAAACTGTAGAATTTAATAAAAGAAATCCTGCAGGTCTTATTTGGGCAAATGTAATGGCGAGAATTCATGCAGGTCTTGAAACAAAACAGTTTGAAAAACCATTTTTAGTTCAAGAAGTAACTATTTGTGCTGATACTGGTATGAAAGCTAGATCAGGATGTAAAAATACATATACAGAATATTTCTTAATGTTTACTGTTCCTGATTTATGCAACAAACATAGTGGTTCAGAAGTTAAGACAGACGAAAAAGATGATAATTCTAAAACAGAAATTGTTGAAGACATAAAAGAAGATATTGACGCAGAAGAACCACAAATAGATACAAATGTTGTTACAACAATTGTAGACGAAGAAGAGGAAGATAATTTGAATTCAAATGCTAATAATGAAAATACCAATACAAATAGTAATACTAATACAGATGATAATTTAGGTGAAAACACTAATACAAATGTTAATACTAATATCAACTCAAATACCAATATTAATACCAATACTAATACTAATACCAATACCAATACAAATACAAATACTAATACGGATACAAGTGAAGAAGACAGAACATCTTATGTAGAAGAGGAAGATGTTCCAAATGAAGAAGATTCGGAATAATATAATAAAAAAATCAATCATAATTTATGGTTGATTTTTTTGTTTATACAATATGAAAAGGGTAAAGCTCGTATCAATATTAAGGTTTTACGATTTGTTATATAAAATTGAAAAAATTTAATTTTACTATTGCATAAAAACAAATGTTCTTATATAATATCATCATAGCGAACAAATATTCTATAAGGAGGCAAAAAATGAAAAAGAAAGTAATAATGATTCTAACAATTATAGTAATAGCAATGGTTGCAAAGAATTCTTATTCACAAAAAGATATATCATATAAAACAGAATATGTGGTAATGGGAGATACTTTATGGTCAATTGCTACAGACGAAAAAGATAACAATTCTTATTATAAAAATAAAGATATTCGTTCAATTGTTACAGATATAAAATATATTAATAATTTAAATAGTTCTGAATTAGTAGAAGGGATGGAATTAAAAATTCCAGTATATTAAAATCTTTTCTTGAATAATTATATTATAATTGGTATTATATATATTATACAAAGGAAGGAAGTAAACAATGCGAATAAATTATAAAACAATACTGAAAAAGATTAAATATATGCCAAGAGAAACTAAAATATTAATAGCAATAATATTATTAGTAATTATTATTGCTACACCAATTGTTATTACAAATTTATCAAAACAAAAACTTGTTGTATATGATGGTACTAATTTAGATGATACAAGATATCCTAAATATAAAAAATTAATAGATGAATTAAAAGAGGAACACCCAAATTGGAATTTTACATTACTATACACAAAACTTGATTGGAATAGTGTTATAAGGCATGAAGGACACTCTGATGAAAGAACATCTCCATTAAATCTGGTTCCGTATTCTTCTAATTATTCTGGTGAATGGCAATGTGAAAAAGATAAAGACCAAACATATGATACTGGTGATTGGGTATGTGCATCAACAAAGGCAATAGAATATAGAATGGATCCAAGAAATATAATAAATGAAGAAAGGATTTTTCAATTTAAAGAATTAACTTTTAATGAAGAAGCTCAAACAGTTAAAGGAATTATGAGTAGGACAGAAGATAGCTTTTTAGAAGGAGAAAGTATTGCAAATGCAATTTTAGAAGCTGGAAAGAATGCTGATATCGATGCTTATTTTATAGTTTCTAGATTGATTCAAGAGCAGGGAAAATCAGGAACTAAATTATCTAGAGGTTATGAATATAATGGAAAAGTAGTATACAATCCATTTAATATTGCTGCTTCTGGAAATTCTACATCTACAATACTAGAAAACGCTGCAGAATATGCATATTCTCAAAATTGGGATACATTAGAAAAAGCTATTTTAGGAGGAATAGATTTTTTAAATACTAAATATATAAGTAGGGGGCAAAGCACATTATATTTACAAAAATTTGATATTATAAAAAAAGACAAATTATATACAAATCAATATATGCAAAATTTAATGGCTCCAGGTTCTGAAGCAGTAATGTTATTAAATCAATATGAAGAATCTAACACAGTGGATTCAGAATTTAATTTTATAATTCCACTATACGAAAATATGCCAGATGAAATATGTGAAGAACCTAAGACAGAATAGATTAAAAAAGAATCAAAATAATTTCATATTTTGATTCTTTTTATGTATTTTGAGTTATAACATTATCTTTTACTTTAACTACTTTTGGTAGCATTTCATATTTTATATTAAATATTTTAAAATCTTCTAATTGATTATCTTCTAAACAAGACAAATATATATCTAAATCATCAAGAGATTTACATGCAGTAATAATTGCTGGATGTAAGTTATAATTTGTTAGACATTCAATTGCTAAAGAAAGAGCTTTAAAATATGATGTTTTATCTTTGTTTAATGCTAATTTCATAGCTTCTTTAAATCTACATATAGCTGTATGTTTATAATAAACTAAAGGAATAGTATATTCTTCATTAATTATTTCATTTATATTTTTATATTCTGAAGAATTTGAAAGTTTTTCATTTAATGATTTTATTGTGTATGGTAAGATTACAACTTTAGCAACTTCAGAAATAAGTAAAGTATTTTCTATATATGTAATATTATTAATTTTATTTTCCAAATTTATATTTTCATTATTAGTAGGTAAATTATCAATAAATCTTTGAATTTCTAAGTTAGAAGAAAAAATATTATTAATAGATGATACATATATTTGATTATAATCATTTATAATATTTTTTATTTTATCATCATCGTTTTCTTCTTTTAGAATATCTAATTTCTCACTAAGTGTATTAAATAAGCCAATATTATTTTTTATATTGATTATATATTTAGTAAAATCATTAAAATTATCTTCTGTAATTGAATTTATAGAAGATACTAATTCGTTGCTTAAACTTATTTGACTACTAATATGAAGATTAATTGATTTTTGCTCTAATTCAATGTCTTTCAGCAAATCATCTTTAGTAGAAAATTTAATCATTTGTGTTCCTCCATGAAATTATTATTATTTGTATTATTATTATAAACATTTATGTAATTTAAATCAATAAAAATATCTAAAAAAGTTGAAAAAGAAAAATCGTTATGTTATAGTAAAACAAGAAAAAACTAAAGAAAAATTAACATAACTCATGTTAACTAAAGGGAGGAAAAAATGAAAAGAACAATAGGAAATATAATATTTATAATTTATGCAATAATAGCAGTATTTGTAACGATATGTCTGCTATCTTTTAATGAGTATAAGGTTTCAGAATTTGGAGATACTTCTTTAGTTATTGTAGATAATGAAGAACTAGAACCAACCTATAATAAAGGTGATTTAGTAATTGTAGATAAAAGCAAAAGAATAAGAGAAGGAGATACAATTTTCTTTTACAATTCTTCTGCTGATGTTGTTGAGGTTACATTAGCAACAGTTCAAAATGTGGAAAAAGTAAATGACTCAGAATATACTTATGCTATTGATGGTGATAGATCTATTTCAAGTGAATATGTTTTAGGAAATGCTGAAGATGTAACAAAAATTTCCACTATCGGTACAGTACTTGGTGTATTAGAATCAAAATGGGGATTCTTAATTCTGATTGTTTTCCCTTCATTATTTGCATTCATATATGAAATCACTGTTGTTTTTACAGAAATTAGAGAAGGTAAAAAGGCGGAAGCAGAAGAAGATGATGATAATGAGACTGATAAATCAGAAAAAGATGACGATGAAGAAGATATAGATGATAATAAAAACAAAAAGACCGAAACAGAAAATGAAGAAGTTATAGAAGAACCAGTAAAAAAGGAGTCTAATAAAAACACAGAAAAAAAGAAAACTAGTACAAAGAAAGAAACATCAAATAAAACTAATTCATCAACAACTAAATCTACTTCTAAAAAATCTTCAGTAAAAAAAGATACTGAAAGAAAAACAGAAACTCCGACAACTCAGAAAAAAACAACCAGAAAAACAACTAAGAAAACAAAACCAGAGGATAAATCAAATGAATAAAAAGAAGATAATAATAGCTTTATTTTTAATATTATTAGCAATATTTATAATTTGTGCAATAATTTATACATATGCTACTTTTACAAGTGAGTTTTCAGGAGATATGAAAATAGATAGTGCAACATGGAAAATTATAGTAAATAATACCGATATATCTTCATCAACTGTAAAAACTTTTACTATAGATGCATTAAACGTAGATGAATCACAAGGAGTTGAATCTGGAAAACTAGCACCAGGTTTGAATGGTAATTTTAATATTTTAATAGATCCATCTGATACAGATGTATCTATTAAATATGAAATAAAGTTAGATACACAATATATTGATAATGCAAATATAGAAATTGTTTCAGTTAATGAGATAAATAATAATAAAGATTTAATTAATACTAATAAAAATGAATATACTGGTACAATTTTACTTGATGACATAAAAAAAGGGACAACAGATAATATACAAGTGAATGTTAAATGGGAAGATAATGATTTAAAAGATATAGATATTGGTGAGAAACCAAATAATCAAATTAAAATTCCAGTTGAGATTAAAGTTAGCCAGTATCTTGGTGAAACGATTGAAAAATACGATGGTTAGGAGATTGATTTGAAAAAACTGTCAAAGATATTAGGATATATTTTAAATATTTTAATTATATTAGTAACAATAATTATAATTTTAGCAATATATTATTTTGTACAAATAAAAATTGTGAATAAACCATACGCAAATATTTTTGGATATACTTTTTTTGAGGTAGCAACAGGTAGTATGGAGCCAACAATTGATGTTGGAGATGTAATTATTGTTAAAATAACAAATGAAGTAAATGAAAACGATATTATTGTTTGTAATAAAGATAATGCTTTTATAACACATAGATTAATTAAGATTGAAGAAGATAATTTTATTACTAAAGGTGATGCAAATAATACAGAAGATGAACCAATGCAAAAAAGTGATTTGATTGGTAAAGTTGTAAATATTATTCCGGATTTTTCCCTTTGGAGAAAAATCATTTTTACACCACAAGTAATTATTCCAATATTTATAATGCTAATATTACTTCGGATTATTTTGCTTCTTAAATGAAAAAAAAGAAAAGATTAAAGACGAAAATTAATAATATTGTTACAATTATTTACTTAAGATACAAAGAAATGGAGTGGACATGTCAAGAAAAAACAAGATATTATTAAAAAAAGTAATTATATTAATTTTATGTATTTTAATACTAATAAGAATTATTACTTTGGTAATGTCTAGATATGAAACAACAGCAGATTCAGAAGCAAATATAGATACAGCGTTTTATATTCTAAACGAGGACTATCAGGAAATGACATTAAATCTTGATTCTTTATTACCTAGTTCTAATCCATATACTTATGTTTTTACAATTTCAAATGAAAAAGATGGACATATAGCAGAAACAGATTTGGAATATAAATTAAAACTAAGAACTACTACTAATTTGCCATTAACATTTGAATTACTTGAAAATAATAATGAAATTATTGATTTAACTACTAAAACAGAACAAGATGATGATGGTACATATTTTAGAACAATGGAATTAGGCTCTAGATATTTTAAGCATAGTAATGAAAGTATTAATACATATACATTAGTAGTTAATTTTTCTGAAGACTATAGCTCTATAGATTACCAAGATGTAATAGAATTAATTGAAATTTCAGTAGATTCAACACAAACAACAATTCAATAATTTAGGAGTAAAAGATGTCTAAAAAAAGTTATTTTAAAAAGACAAAAAGAAACAAAAGAATATTGATTTTTTTTATAGTATTTATAATAATTGTATTTTTTATAACAGTATTTGGAAAATACGCAACAAGTAGTATTCATGATTTTTTCTTACGCTCTAAAGAATTTTATTTTTATAGTGATAAATTAAAAGAAGAAGGAGCGGAATATCAAGTAGAAAATTGGTCAGGTGTGGATAATTATGAAATTACAATAAATATGAATAGCAGAAGCAATAATTTAAAAGTAACTTCATATGATATTGATTATGATATAAGTTATAGCTATTCAGACAATATAATTTGTGATATAAGTAAAACAAATGGAACAATTTCTGCAGATACTAATACAGATTTTTTTAATATTTTAATTACGCCTAATGCAAGATTAGATACAGGCGATACTGTATGGGTGGAAATTACAGCAACATCTAAAGGGCCATATAAAAAGACAATAACTGGAAAATTTACTCTTGTTGTTGGAAAAGAAAATTTATCATATCAAATTGAAGATGTTTCAAATAGACAATATTTAGAATTAAAAATAACAAATACACTTTCATATTATACAGTTAATGAAGCTTTTGATAATTATTCAGTGGGAGATAGAATTACATCAGATGCTTACCAACAATTATCAGAAGAAAATAAAGCTAAATGTTATTCTGCAAGAGTTAATGTTGAATTTGATCCGAATAATGTTTTAATTGATGTAACAGATAGTACTTTTAAAGAAGGAACTGATGTTACAACTGCTAAAATTGATAATTATACATATATAAATAAGTTTTCTTTAACAATAGATGCAATAACAAGTATAAAAATTAGATTTTACAAAACTGATATTACAAAAGATTATAGCTATAAAGGAGAAGGAACACCAATTATAACAGTAAATACATACTAAGGAGAGAAAAATGATTACTAATATAGTAGATAGATATATAAGTATTTTAAAAGAAGAATTTAAAGATTACTCTAAATTAATATTAGGTAAAAATTTTAATACTGAAATATTTAATATTTATTTAGAAAATTATATAGAATCAAGATATTATAATTTTATAGAAGATACAAATATTAGGACTTTTAGAGATAGGTTAATTAATGAAATTGAAACTACAAAATCTAATATGCTTGATAAAGGTATATATAAAGAAAATATTTTAAACTCACAATGTGAAATATTTAAAAATTTATTGGTGTTTGATAATGTAAGTACAGTTCAAAGCGAAGAGGTTTCATTAAATAAATTACAAGAAATATATATAGAAACACATAAGGATAATAATTTTAAAAATATCTTTTTAGATAAAAATATTTATTATGATAATTTAAAAAGATCTTTAAAGGAAAAGTATGAAAGTAAAATATTTAATGTTAAATATTTTAAATTAGGTAAATATATTTATATTTCGAAATTAGAATTTAATATAAAATTTTCTAAGATTTATAGTAAAAGTTTTATAGAAACAGCTTTTTCTACAGGTACTACAAATGAAGATAAATTACAAGTAGAATATTCAATAGTATCAAGAGATATCTTAAATGATATATTAGGCCATGATTTTAAGAAGAAATATATATTAAATTTAGCTGAAAGCTTACTAAATAAACAAAAAAAGATGAAAAGTTTATTAAATATACTTAACTCTTCTGCTTTACAAGAAAAAGCTAGTTTACTAATTACATATAGTAATTTTATAAAATATAAAGATAATATATATAAGTTTATTAAATTAGGTTATAAATTTTCTGTTTATTTAGATGAAAGTTTTAAACCTGATTTAGAAAGTTTAGAAAGATTAAGCATGTTTGAATATTCAATTTTAAGTAATGAATTGAGTAATTATAATGAAATAATAAAACATAAAAAAGAAATAAAAAATTTAATTGAAAAATAAGAGGTAAGGCATGGAAACATTTACAAGATTTTTATACGAATTTTTAAATCAATTTTTTTCTGGTATAGGAGATATATTTAAAGGAATAGGAAGTGGATTAGCTAAGGCTTTTAATTTAAAAGAATATCAAAACATTTTAAATTCATACAAAAATGATCTTTCACTTCCTGAATGGCTATTGGTTGGTATTTCTATAGCTCTTTTAATTATATTTGTTGCAGCAATTGTTTTATTAATCTATTTTTTATTTAGAAAATATTTTAAATTTAGAAAATCTGCAATAGAGAAAGAAGAGCTTTTAGATGAAGTTGCGACTTTAAATAATAAAGTAGCTAATTTAGTAAAAGAAAAAGAAGATATTTTAGCAATGAAAGTTTCTCAATTAGGATTAAAACCTGGAGAATCACCAACAGAAGATATTGATAATGAAGAACCAATAGATCCTGACAAAGAATCTAGATTTGCTAAATTAACGGCTATTGATGAAGAATATAAAAATTATAGAGTTAAAAATTATGGAGATTCATTTACTTTACCAGAACTATGTGAAAACTTTAGAAATTTTGCAGCTTCAAGATTAGGTTTATATTATACAATTGATATGATGAGATTATTTATATCAGCACTAGCTTCTACAAAACTTGTAATATTACAAGGTATTTCTGGTACTGGTAAAACATCATTAGCATATGCTTGGGGAAAATTTATGAAACATGATTCTTGTGTTGCATCTGTACAACCATCTTGGAGAGATAGAACAGAATTATTTGGATATTTTAATGAGTTTACTAAAAAGTTTAATGAAACAGAAGTATTAAAAGAAATGTATATTGCAGGCTATACAGATGACGTTTATACTGTAATTTTAGATGAAATGAACATTTCTCGTGTTGAATATTATTTTGCCGAAATGCTTTCTATTTTGGAAATGCCAAATAAGGATGAATGGATTATTGAATTAGTACCAAATAGTTGGAAAACAGATCCTAAACATATAATTGGAGGAAAAATAAAAGTTCCAGCAAATATGTGGTATATAGGAACAATTAATAATGATGATTCAACATTTATGGTTACAGATAAAGTATATGATAGAGCTATGCCTATAGATATTAATGATAAAGGTAAAGCATTTAATCCAATAGATACAGATCCAATGGATGTTAATTACTCATATTTAGAAGAAATATTTGAAAGTGCAATGAATGAACATCCAATTTCAAATAGTACACTAGAAAAGATCGAACAAATGGATGATTATGTAATTCAACATTTTAGAATAGCTTTTGGTAACCGTATTGTTTCACATATGAAAAAATTTGTACCGGTTTATGTTGCATGTGGTGGAGATGAAGTCGCAGGTGTAGATTATTTTATTGCAAAAAAAATACTAAGAAAATTCGAACAATTAAACATTGCATACATAAAAGATGAAATTGATCCATATATAAACTTTTTAGACAAAACTTTTGGAAAAAATAAAATGAAAGAATGTACAGAATTTTTACTAAGGCTAAAAAAATTAACTTAAGAGGTAGTTAAATGAAAAAATTAGAATTAAACGAATTGTATGAAAATGCTAATAAAAATGAATTAGATCGTTTTATGTCCAAATTAGAATCTAATGCAAAAATAAATATTGATTATGAGAATTATTTTAATGATATAGAATGGATAGAAAAAATGGAAGAAACTATTCCATATATTGATAACATTTTACGTAATCCTAATAGATTTATAGTAAATGAAGAAGAAATTGTAAAAATCGAATTGGCTAGAAAAATAACTGTAGATAGTATTAAGCATCTTTCTAAACATACTAATTTAATACAAGAAGTAGATAAGAAAGAAGATAATGTAAAACCATCTAAAATTCTTAATATCCATAAAGAAGAAACGTATGATACATATGAAAATAGACTTATTTATACATTAATTCAAAATATGAAAATGTTTTCTGGTAAAAAAAGAAAAATAGTAGAAGAAAACTTAAAAAAAGATGTTAAAGATGAAAAATACATATCTTATATAGGAACAGCAAGGCTTCATAATAAGGATGTGGCGATAAATTTAACTTTATCCACAAAATTAAATATTACTGAAGACGAGAAAAGAAAGAAAAAAAAAGAAATTTTAGACAGAATAGATGGAATAGACAAAAAAATTAATGAATTAACAATGGTGGATGTATATAAACAAATTGATAAAATAAATATTAGATTAATTAGACCACCAATAAAAAAGACAAACTTAATTTTAAAAAATGTAAATTTTCAATATGCAATGAAATTATGGGATTATATTCAAGAAAATATGGATAATAAAACAAAAATAGAAAAAGAAAAAAAAGAATATATTGAAAATGGAAAACTAAAAAGAATAGTTGATGAAACATTTTTTATTGATTATTTAGCATCACAGGAACTAACTAAAAAGAGTAAATTAGACGAAGAACAAGATATGTCTAGAGACGAAATGATAGAGTATTTATTAGATAAATTAATTAATTTAAATGCAAACTTAACTATAGATCAAATTAAAGAACTTGTTGGAGATAAGTTTGAAAAAATAAAATTTAAAAAAGCTGTTAGTATGCAAGAAGTTCAAGCTATATTTAAAAAATATATTGATGACTATATGAAACAACTTATATAGGAGGAACATAAGATGAAAAATATTCTGAACAATAAAATATTAAAAGGGATAGGTAAAACAATATATGTATTATTATATATAATTATTGTTTTCGTTTTGTTAGTCGTAGCAATACAAAGGTTTTCTAATAATAATTTAACTATTGCAGGTTTTAGAATATTTAATGTAGCAACAGGAAGTATGGTTCCTGTATATAATGTTGGCGATATTTTGGTATCTAGAGAAATTTCTCCGGAAGAAATTCAAGTTGGCGATGATATAGTATACAAAGGTGAAGCACAAGATCTTAACGGTAGAATTGTAACACATAGAGTTATATCCAAAAGGGAAGAAAACGGAAAATATTATTTTATTACAAAAGGAGTTGCAAATGAATTAGAAGATCCAGAAATTTCTGAAGATCAAATTTATGGAAAAATTGTATATAAGACAATAATATTAAGTTTTATAAGTAAAATAATAAATAATATATATGCATTCTATTTCTTAATATTTGTTCCAGTAGCTGTAATTATCTGTAAAATAATTGTTGACAACATAATAAGTTATAAAGAAGGAAAAAAAGAAATAGAAGAAAATAACGAAGAAAAAAACAAAAATAATTCAAATGAAGAAAAAGTACAGGAGAAAGAAAAGGAAAAAGAAGAAGTAACTGAAGAAACAGAGGAGAAAAATAAAAAAAAAACAAAAAACATAATTAAATATATTAATACAAAAACAATGATTATCTTAATTGTACTTTTAGCGTTTAATGCATTTGCATGGTTTATTTATATTACAAAAGCATCATTAGAATTAGATACTCATGTTGCTGCATGGGAAATTGATTTTAAAACAGATGACCAGATAATCAAAAATGATATCGTATTAGAAATTGATAGAATTTATCCTGGAATGGAAGATTATACAAAAGAAATTGAAGTTGTAAATAAAGGTGAAATAAATGCTGAATTATCTTATAGAATAACATCTATAGAAATATTTGGAGAAAAGTACGAAATAGGGGAGCAATATACATCTGATGATTTACAGAACATTTTAGAATCTTATCCATTTAAGATTACAATAGATACATCTTCAAATCAAATTGAAGCAGGAACTGGTCAAGGTAAGTTTACTGTAAAAGTTGTATGGCCATTTGAATCTGGAAATGATATTGTAGATACTTATTATGGAAATAAATCTTATGAATTTCAAGAAAATAATCCAGATGGAAAAGGTTTAATTGTTAAATTTGAATTAACTGCAGAGCAGAGTGCTAATTAAGCCTACATCGAAAGCTTGAGTTTCGTTTGGTAAGAGATAATTTGGTAGAACCAATAAAAATAACTCTTGCTTTAAGCAAGAGTTATAAATATAATTTAAGCAATTATTTGGTCAAAAGTTATATTTACGTTAAATAATGCAGGATTACCAGATAGAGCTGATTCTGTATCTGCATAATTATCCATTGTAGCAGTATTTGAATCATCATTCCATTTTACATATACTCGAATCTTTCGTGTTCTGGTTGGATTATCCAAACTAATACTATCTGTAATATCTTCATTATAATTTGTAAAATTAATGATTTCACCATCATCTACTGAATAGCCTGTTGCAACAATATCTTTAACTGAACTTTGTTCAGAAGGTGCTAATGAAATTGTATATTTAAAGGATACATCTACATCATTATAATCAAAATATAAATCAAAATAGCCTTCAGCAGTAGGTGCGAGTATATCTTTTGCGATATTTTCGTTGCCAGGAAAGATTGGTTGTAATGTTTGGGATATATCTGATTGATCCTTAATAGATATATTATTTACTAAAATATTCCATCTTGCAATTGGCACATCAGTTTGACTATTAGCAGATGTAGTATATTTAGCATAAATTAATAAAAATGAGATTATAGCAATTGCTAAACAAATTACTGCAAGTAAAATTAATAATTTTTTATAATTCTTCATATGTAATCACCTATAATCTTTATAACATATAAAATAAAATAAAGCAATACAAAAGAAAGGCGGAAAGTGAATGAAAAATAAGAACAAAGCCAAAATTACTTTAGATTCTGAGAAAGTAAAGAAAAGAGAACAAAAAATAAAAATTCTAAAAATTACAATACTTTTAATTTTACTATTTTTAATTATATTGTATTTTATTTTAAGAGTTGTATATGAATTAGGAGATTTTACTGTATCTTTAGATCCACAATTAGAAGAAAAAAGTGGTCTTGTTATGTATGAGCGTTTAGCAGATAAGCAACATAAAAGAATTTTAAAAGCTGAAAAATTAGAATATATGGATAATATATGTGTAAAATGGCTTCCAGATAATTTGTCTGAGGGAGAGGGAAGCCATAATGGTGATAATTATTTAGCATATAGTTTTTATTTGGAAAATCAAGGTGTGGATCCAATTAATTATTGGTATACAATTATTTCAGACGATGTTATAAAAAATGTAGATAGAGCTATAAGAATAATGGTAATAAGAAATGATGAACAAACAATATATGCTAAAGCCAATGAAACAACAGGTGAAGCAGAGATTTTTGGAGATGAAATAACAACACCATTTTATAGTAATACAAATTTAATTTTACAGCAAAGACAAAATATGCAACCAGGTGAGATAGATAAATTTACTATTGTAATATTTTTAGAGGGAGATGATCCTGATTGTACGGATGAATTAATTGGCGGGGAAATGAAAATGCACATGGATATTACAGAAGAACACACAGAGCAACAAAATACTGCAAATCAAGTATAATCAAGTGATTTTCAGCCAAACTATATATTACATTTTTGTGACTGAATTTACAATTGTTGACAAAAAATAAAATTTGTTGTATTATGATAGTATAGTGAAAGAACGTACAATAGAAAAAATAAAGAAAGAGGGATAAATTATGGCAAAGAGGAACAAAAGAAAAAACAATTTAAGATACTCATTATTATTACTATTACTTTTATTAGTATTTTTAATAGTATCTACATATGCTTGGTTTACTGCAAACCAAACAGTAACTATTAGTACACTAGATGTTAATGTTCAAACATCTAATGGTTTACAAATTTCAGCAGATGCAATAAATTGGAAAACAATATTACAAAAAGAAGATATAACAGGTGCTACTGCTACATATGCTACAAATACAAACCAAATGCCTGATGAAATGGAACCAGTTTCAACAGCTGGAACTGTAACAGCTGGTGTTATGGATATGTTCTCAGGAGAAGTTGATGCAGATGATTCTGGAGCAGACTATACTTTAGTTTCAAATAAATTAACAGATACAAGAGGAACAACAGGAACATATATTGCTTTTGATATTTTCTTAAGAATTGACCAACCATCTCAAGTTTATTTAACAACAGCGTCTAATGTTACATATAAACAAGGAGCAACAGATAAAGGATTACAAAATGCTGCAAGAGTTGCATTTATAGATGAAGGTAATGTTTCCGATGTTTCACAATCATCTCAAGCACAGGCATTAAAAGACGGAACTACTTCTATTATTTGGGAACCAAATTATGATGTTCATACTCAATCAGGTGTTTATAATGCAAAAGAAATTTATAATATAGATACAACAACAACTGGTGGAGATCAATTAGCTTATGATGGAATAAAAGCTGCATTTGATATAGATCAAGGTGTAACATTAAAAACTGCGAGTGCAGATGATTTTGGAGACTATTTTCAAGCTGTAACACCTACAATTTCTACTCCAAAAGACTTTGATGCTCAACAATCATTATTAAATTTAAAAGCTGGTATTACTAAAGTTAGAATATATATGTGGGTAGAAGGACAAGATGTAGACTGTGAAAATAATGCATCTGGTACAGATATATCATTTAACGTTCAAATAACTAAAGCAACTGAATAATATTAATTTAATATATATTAAAAAAGCATTAGCAGTTTAGCTAATGCTTTTTTGTATTAGGCGAGAATTTCTTGGCTGTACGAAGTAAAGTAAGTTTTAGATAAGTTTTGCATTATTATAAATATAAGCTTTTATTCCGAAACTAAATGTCATAATTTAACTGTATACTTAAAAATTTCTACAAAAAATAAGAATAAAATATCAAAAAAATATGGATATATTTTGTTGTTATTGATATAATACACTAAGAAAATAATACAAGAAAGGAACTGTTATGAAAGAATTTAAAGATATTTCAACAGAAGAATTATTAGATGCCTATAAACAGGTAAATGATTTTTTAAAATATTTGGAAATTGAAGAAAATAATTTAGAGAATTAGGAGTTGTTATGGAGTTTTTAGATAAAATATCAGTAAGTAAAGAAATTTTGGATAATATGCCAAAAAACAATAAGAAAAATAAAGAAAAATTCAAAAAATCATTAGAAGATTTAAAAGAAGAATATTTTAAAATTAAAGAAGAAATCTATAATGAAATTAAAAATAGATATTCGAAAAAAATGAGTGATTTAAAAGAAAATAAAGAAATTTTAGAATTAAAAACATCATTAGACCAAATGGAAGATAATTTACATATTTTAAATTCTTTTAAAACTCCATATGAAAAAATGAATTTAGATGAAAACATATGGAGGCTTAAAAGATATTATAAAGACAATTTGGAAAATGTTAATAAAGAAATATTACAATGTATAAATTCTTTTAAATCAGTAGGAATTAATTTAAAACCATCAGATTTTAATTATAGTAAGTATACTAAAGAATATATGCAAGTTTTTTTTGACGAAAAAGATAATTTGAATTCTAAAAAAATAAAAAAGGCATTTGAGGATATTTATTGGAAGTGTCCAGAAATAATTGTTCATTTGGAATTAAACATTAGATATATTTATTTACAAAACGAAGCTAGATTGTCTAAATATTTTGAAAAGGCAAAAGATGAATTACTTAAAAAATTTGAACTTACATCTGATGAAATATTTAATAAGTATCTAGATTTAAAATCAATTCTTGAAAATACAATTGATACTGATAAACATACAATTATTAATAAATTTTTAAATAAAGAAGTAAATATTAATGATTTTATGCCTAATAGAATCCAAAAAGAATATGCTAAAATTATAGATATAAAATTCTTAGAAGAAGATAAAGAAATTAAAGATAATATTCTGAAATTTTATAATAATATTTTTGAATTTAAAAATTATTTGAGATTTAAATTTATTTTTGATGATATAAAGAAACATTATTTAGCAAGAGAACAATATAAAAAAATATATGAAGATACTTTAAAAAAGATCCAAATTGAAGAAAAGAAATTGGACAAATTTAATGATGTTAAAACTAAAAAATTTTTCTTGTTCAAAAAGAAGGATGAAGATACAAATGTTCAATATGCGGAGCTAATTAAAAATATTCAAAATTTATATAAAGAATTAGATAAAGCAAAAGTATATAATAAGATTTATACAGATTTAAATGATAATGCAACTATATATGATGTATTTAAATTTGCGAATTCTTTTAAATCTTATGTAAGGGACATATCTATAATATATATTCCAACGATAACGCCAACGGAAATAGATGAGCTTATTATTGATTTTAATAATTTTGTAAAATCTACGAATATTCAAATAATTAATAATATACTAATGCAAGAAGAAAAAGATATATCATTAATAATAAAAGATAGATATTCTTTATTAAAATTTAATATAGCAAAAGATGATGTTCAAGAAGATAACATAGATAATTTATATCAAACTTTAGGAAAGCTAAAATTAGATATAAATATAGAAAAAGCCAATATGAACATTAATCAAATTAATGAAATAATGAGTTTATACGAAAATATAAATTAATATTGGAGAGAATTATTAGATGAAAAAAATAAGAAAAGGAAAAATACTTTTATTAATATTACTATTAATTTTAATTATATTTGAATTAATTGCATTTCAAAATTCTCGAGCTGAAAAAGTAATCTCTATTAGTGCAACCTTTTCAGATTCAAAAAATATAGTAAATGAAATAACAGAAACTATAGAAGCCACTGACGAAGATGAAAGTGGCTATAGTATTGTTTTACCAGATGAAGCTAATAATAAGAAAATTAGTAAGTTTTATATTACTTCAAAATTAATTAATGAAGATAATGAAACAGAAGAAGAAAATGTTGTTGAAAAATTTCCAGGAGACACAATTTATTTAACTGATAAAGAAATAGAAGAGAAAAAAATTAATTTTGAAATTGATTATGATATTAAAGATGATTTATATAATCAAATAATATCAGTCGAAAAAGATGGATATAACATCATAGTAGAAGGATATTTACCATTAAATGCTGAATTAAAAGCTATTTCTCAAAATTCAGAAGATTTAAGTAAAACAAATGATGAAATAGATAAATATATTAATTCAGTAATGGACTGGAAATTTGCATTAAAGCTTGAGATTATTAAAGATGAAAAAGAATTTTCTTCTGAAGAAAAACTTAAAATAAATTTTGAAGGCACGGAAGAGATTACTGATGAGAGTAAATACAAATTATTATATATAAATGAAAATGATAAGTTATCAGAAATTGATGATTTTTCAATAGAAGGCAAAGAAATATCTTTAGAGAGTAAGAATTTAGGTACATTTATAATTATGCAAGAAATTGATGTTAAGATTAATACTCTTGCTTTAACTAGAGCAATTACAGAAGATGGAACTTATGAAGATGTATGGGATGGTACGATAGCAACAGAATTTAAATTTGGAAATGGAACAGAGCAAGAGCCTTATTTAATAACAAGTGCTAGTGAACTAAGTTTTTTATCAAGTCAGGTAAATAATGGGAATACATACGAGAATTCATATTTCCAATTAGCTACAAACATAAATTTAAATAATAAAAATTGGACTCCTATAGGAAATACAAATAACTCTTTTAAAGGTGTTTTTGATGGTGCAGGTCATTATATATCAAATTTAAAAATTGATATAGCATCTATGCCTACTAATACAATTGAAAACTTTGGATTATTTGGAACAATTGGAGCTGGAAATAATAGAATTACTATAAAAAACATAGAATTAAGAGCAGTTAATATTACAATTAATTCAAATGGTACTACTGCAAGTGATAATACTGCAAAAGGTTGGCATATAGGTGGAATTGTTGGAACAATGTATAATAATTCTACAATTCAAAATTGTATTGTAACAGATCTTGCGATTTCTGGTGGTAGTAATCTTACACTAAGAACAAACTATACTCAATTAGCAATTGGTGGAATTGCAGGATATGCTACAAATACTGCTAGTAGCAATACTGATCCTGGAAATAATAAAAGATATGAAATATCTAATTGTTATGTAAATGGTAATATTAGTGTAAGTGCGATGGCATATACTTCTTGGTCTTGGGGAGGTTATACTACAACAGGTGATGGACAATATCATACAGCTGGTATTATTGGTACAATAAGGTCACAAGCGGTATGGCCAACAAATTGTTTATATAATGGAAGTATTGATTCAAATGGATTTATTGGACCAATTTTTGCAGGACTTATTAATAACACAAACATTAATAATAGTGATAATTATTCTACAATTTGGAATGGAAATGATTCAGGTAATTTAACAATGTCAGACAGTTATTATACGAATTTTTATGCAAATGGTACAAGATATACAAATTCAGAAACTAATGGCACATCTGATTCATATAACGCTTCTGGTTGGAGAGCAGAAGACATTGAATATGTTCAAGGTTTAAATAAAGGTAGATATACAAATAATGAATCATCTAGATTAAATTCATTTAATTCAAATGCTAGTGCAAATGATAATATGGAATGGATTTATGAAGATGGTACATTTAAATTAAATCCAAGATTTGACATTTTGATAGACGATTCTAATAAGCCAGTATATAGTGTGAGTGTGGAAAACAATTATTCATCAGGACCTTATTCATATACATGGTATTTTGAAGGAAATGTTGTAGATGAATTACAAGATAAAACACAGGTAACACATGAACAAGATTTATATAATGACATTATTTATACTGTTGTTGTATCAGATGGAAAATATTATTCTGTTAGTAATGTAGTGATTGAAAAATATTCACTATATATTGAATTTACAGGAAACAATTCTGCAAAGACAGTTACTGCTAACTTTGCAGGTGATGCCCTTCCTTATATAGATTTAGATGATTATACATATCAATGGTATAGTTTAGATATAACAGGAGAACACGAAAATTTAATTGAAGGAGAAACGAGTTTAACTTTAGATAATCTTGAATATGGAACAGAGTATAAGCTAATTGCAACAAATAATGAGTTTTCCGCTCTTACAGTTGAAGGAAAATATTTATATGGAGATAGAACTGTAGTTTATTGTAATCATGCTAATGGTAATGATAGAAATGATGGTTTTTCTCCAGATACCCCAGTACAAAATTTAAGTACGGCATATAGTAAATTAGATAATGATGGTACTAGAAGTTCTAATATAATAGTTATTATGGGAACATATGATAGTAATAGTATCTATAACTATAAAGAAGGCTCAAATAATGCTAATACTTATGCTAAAAAAGCAACTCTTACTGGAAAATATAGTAATGTAGATTATAATGGAATATTATATTTTTATAGTGGTACATATAATTATAGATATATTACAGAAGATACAACTTTCCAAAACTTAACTTTTTACGGTGGAAGAGACCAAATGTATTTCTATTTACAAGGACATAGCTTAACTATGGGTGAAGGTATTACAATGCAAAATTATGCAACTTCAAATACAAACCAAGGTTTACTTGGAGGAAATGCACCGGCATTTCATATATTTTGTGGATGGAACCAATATAATTATAGTACTTTGCCTAGAAAAAATGCTGAAGTAATAATTAAAAGTGGAACTTATGGAAGAATTGTTGGTGGAGGAAGCCCAGGAACATCTTCTGGTCAAGGGCAACCAATTTCACACGATTTTATGGGATCTTCTAAAGAGGATTCATTTAATATTACAATTACAATAGATATTCAAAATAGTACAACAGCTGATAATTATGATTATGATGTAAATTTACTTACAGGTGGTTCAGCAGCTGGAAATAATTATTCAAATGTTGTTCAAAATATAAAAAATGGTTCAGTTGGTCGTTTAATAGGAGGAAGTATAGGAGATTCTGCAACTATTCCATCAGGAAGCTGGGGAAATCCTTGGAATTATCCTAATAATACATTTTTAGGTACAGCAAAAATAAATGTAACAGGTGGAAGTGTTGATGAACTTTATGGCGGATGCTTAGGTAGAAATATGGATGTTGTAGGTAGACCTAATGCTACAGATAATACATGTGATTCTTATTATTATGGAACAATAGATATTAATATTTCTGGTGGAGAAATTATAAGCAATATTTATGGTGCAGGAGCAGGTGGTGTTACAGGATATAGCGAGAATTCTTCAGATCCATATAAATCTTACGGAGAAGAATTTGATACAGCTGTAAATATAAACTTAACAGGAGGAACTGTTGGTGGTAATATTTATGGTGGTGGCTATGGATATACAGAATATTTAAACGCTAATGTTACTGCAGTAGATGGTGGTTCTTTATATGGTGATAGTAATATAACTATATCTGGAAATCCAACCATAAATGGAGAGATATATGCAGCAGGTTGTGGTTACAACTATAGAAATAAACAAGAAATAGCACAAATGGAAGGAAATTCTAATATAGATATTTCAGGAACACCAGTAATAAACGGAAAAGTATTTGGTGCAGGTGCAGGTGTTTCAGGATATGCAGAAATGGCCAAATTAATAGGGACATCTAATATTAATATTTCAGCTAATTTAGGAACAGAAGTATATGGCGGAGGAAATATAGCTAAAACAGAAGGAAATACAAACATAAATATATTAGATGGTACACATACAGCAGCAATTTATGGTGGTGGAAATATTGGAGAAATCCAAGGAAACTCTACAGTAAACATTATTGGAGGAACTCAAAACACTGTATACGGTGGTGGTAACCAAGCAAAAGTTACAAATTCAACAGTTAATATAAATGGTGGTACAAATACTGATGTTTTTGCTGGAGGAAATTCAGCTGATGTAGAGACTACAAATGTTTTGGTAACAGGAGGAAATACTACAACTCTTTATGGTGGTTCAAACCAAACAGGAAATATTAATACAAGTAATATAAATGCTACAGGTGGAATTGTAGGAATAATATATGGTGGAAACAATGTAGGAGGAAACACTACAGATGCAAATGTTACTATAAATGGAGGTTCTGTTACAGACTCCGTATATGGTGGTGGTAATGAAGTTGATACTCAAAAAGCAGAAATATATTTAATAAAATCAGGAAATAATGTTCCAAATGTATATGGTGGTGGTAACCAAGCGGGTGTTACTGAGCCACATATATATGGACAAGGTGGACAAGCAGAAAATGTATATGGTGGTTCTAACCAATCTGGAGATGTTCCAAATAGCGAAATTATAATAGATTCAGGAACTTTTGGAACAATTTATGGAGGAAATAATGCTGGTGGTGTAACTACTACATCAGATATTACAATAAATTCTGGTAAGATTACTTCTGCGATATATGGAGGAGGAAATCAAGCAGATACTCAAAATAGTAATATAGTTGTAAATAATAATTCAGATAAAATTCCGAATGTTTTTGGTGGTGGATATTCTGCAAATGTTGTTACGTCAATAATTAATATGAATGGAGGAAGTATTGGAACAGTATTTGGAGGTTCTAATACTAATGGAACAGTTCCAACCACTAACGTAAATATTAATGGAGGTATAACTGACACCGTATATGGTGGAAACAATATGGGTGGAAGCACAATAACTTCTAATGTTACAGTAAATACAAATGGAACAGCAGGAGATGTATATGGTGGTGGAAATGAAGCCATTACAGAGGAGACAAAAGTTATAATTAATGGAAAAGTAACTGGAAGTGTTTATGGCGGTGGAAACCTTGCACAAATTGAAACCTCCACAGATGTATTAGTAGAGAATGCTCAAGTTACAAATAATGTATATGGTGGCGGAAATGAAGGTATAGTACAAGAAAATGCTAATGTTCATATTAAAAATTCAAACTTAGAAAATAGTGTATATGCAGGTGGAAATGGTTCTGCAGCTATTGTAAAAGGGAATACAGTTTTAATTATTGACGGAGCTAATACTAAAATTGCTAAAAATGCTTTTGGTGGTGGAAATAAAGCCGCAACAGGGGAAGAGGGAGTAGATACTTCTTCAAGTACTGTTAATATTGTTTCAGGAGAAATTGGCGGTAATGTATATGGTGGCGCCAACACATCAGTTGTTTATGGTACAACTAAAACAAGTATTGGATTTGATGCAGTAAATAATCAAAACTTAGAAATGGGTGATATTCATATTGGAGGAACAGTTTTTGGCGGTGGAGAAGCAAATGAATCTGGTTCTGAAATATTTGATTACTCATTCATAAGTGTTACTAAAGGAATAGAAATTTATATAGATGGAAATGGTTATGATAATTTTGATATAGATGGAAGTATTTTTGGTTCAGGAAATGCTTCAAGTACAAGTGGTACAAGTATGATAGATATTAAAAATTATGGTACACCAGATGATCCAAAATATAATGTTTCAATTCAAAGAACAAATACTTGTACAATTTCCAATTCAGCGATTTCGCTTGATGGTGCAACAGATAGAACAAATGAATATTCAGATACTTACTATACAATAAGTAGAGTAGATAATGTAAAATTAAAAAATAATTCTGTACTTTATTTAGATTATGGTGCAAACTTATTAAGGGAATTTGATAGTTTAGTTGATATAAATGGACAAGAAGTTAAAGCAACTGTATCAATTGATGAAAATGGAAATACAGTTAAAAATGTTGACAATAGAATATATATGGCAGAAGGAAGGAATCTAAATGTAGCTACAAATGAACAAGTTACTGCATATGGTGTGGTTAATGGAATGACATTCTTTGGAATATATTCTAATAGAATAACACCAAGTTCAAGTACTGGACTATATGCACCTAATTACAATAATGGTGATGAAATAACAAATCCTGGATTATTCTCTTCAAATTCATATGTAAGAGCACAACACAAACCTGATCATGATATTACAGTTGACGGTTTTTATACAAATTATAACAATGATGGCAAAATAAAAGTTAATTATGTAGATACTACTCCAAAAGATGATGTTTACTACATTTGGACAGTTGGAGAAGCAATAGATGTAACTGTTTTTGAAGTATCATTAATTGCTTCTAAATATGCAACATTTGGTACTTATGAATTATCATTAATAGGTTTCTCAGAACCAAATATCAGGTTCGACATAACAGGTGTTACTGCAGGATTCCAAAATGGAGTAAATCTAGTAGATCCAAGTCAAATACCATCAATTGCTGATACTGACGAGGCGGCAGATAATACATATGGATTAACTATGAGCACAGGAAATAATGGTTGGTTTAATCCTAGCGAAACAACATTTTTAACTGAAAATAATGGTAGTTATACTGGAAGTAGTAGATATGATGGAGATAATTCTACATTTACTCCAACATTAAATTTCTGTTTATATCATTCTCAAAACTTAACTCAAGAAAGAAATTTAGGAGAAGTTAGAATAAGGCTTCAAGCACTAGTTCCGGTTGATGATTTAAATTATGAGATAAAATATATAGATATTATTGTATCTATTAATTCTAGATTATATCAAGATGATTATCTAGAAGCTGCAATTACACCTGGTGATCAATTTGGATTATTTACATCTACTGAAACATCAATTACTAATAAAAGTTCATTTTCAACATATTTTTCTTTATACATAGAAAATTTTGCAGAAACAGATTATTATGATGATTATAATAATTATGAAAGAGTATTAGTCTCAACAACTTCATCTGGAACACCTTATGTGTTACCAGAAGGAACAAATATTACAATGCTTGATATGGTTACAAATGAATACTATTATTACATAGTTTCAGCAGATGATGTTGCGAATAATAAATACATATATAATATTTATGATTTTATTTATATGGGTAGTACTGACAGAAAATATCCTGAAAGTGAAAGAGGACAGATATATTATAATAAAGATCAAGATTTAGTATATGAAAACTTTATTTTCCAAATAAACTTTAAAGATACTAATCTAAATACAGATCTTATTGATAATAATATTTTGATGGAAGTTAGAAACAAAGATAATCAAACTATTCTTGGCGTATTAGGAATTCAAAGAGATGTTATGAGATATAGTGTATATAATGACAAAGATTCTACTATAGGAGTTTCTGCCAAAGTAGATCAAGTTAATTATTTAGGAAATGATATTAATCTAGAAGTAACTACAGATTTTACGCAAAATATAGCAGATTCTAAAATAATTTATGATACACAATATTTTAATCAAAAAATGGGTATAAAGTTAACTTTTACTGATATAAATGGAAATGTACTCCAAAATGATAGTTTGCTTGGAATTTATTTTACTATAGATGGAGTAAATTATTATCCAAGAATTGATGGTACAACTAGAATAAAAATAGCTGATAAAGTATCTAATGGATTATCAAAAATAATTATTAATACTTCTAATAATACTACTCTTGCAACAGGTGATTATACAATAAAAATTGAGTCTTTCGGATCATCAGATGGTATATATTATGGACTTAATTCTTCAGATAGTACGGAAGTACATTTAACAATTATAAATTCAAGATTTGGTTTAAAAGTTACTACAGGTGATGAATATAAGATAATAAATAAAGATACAGGTCAAAACGAAAATTCTGAAAACAAAATTTCAGGAACAGTTGAATATTCATCTGGACTAGAGAATCCAAATATAACTGTTTCTTTATATAGGAGAAAATATGATACTGTTTATTCTAAGGAATATGAATTAGTTGATTTAGCAGATTATGTATCAATTAATTTAGACGAAGCAACAAATAAAAACGAATATCTATTTTCAGATTCACCTAAAGATGTTATGAATTTTGAATTTAATACTAACTCCAATTTAATGACAGGTACATATAAGTTAGTATTTAAATTATATGACAATGATGAATTTATTGGAGAAGAATACGAATATATAATTATTAAATAGTGAGGATACAAATGAAATATGATGAAGATTCTATAAGAAAAAGAAAGAAAAGAGCCAACGCGCTTGGTAAAATTTTATATATTATACTAATAATTTTGATATATAATTTAGTTTTAGTTGGTATATCATTTATTAGTAAACATGATTTTAACGGCTTTTTTGGATACAAAGCATATAATATAACCACTAATAGTATGGAACCAAACATAAACATTGGAGATATTATTATTGTTAAAAATGTAAAAAAAGAAGATAACTTAAAAACCGGTGATATTATCTCTTTTAGAAAAAATGGTGAGATAGTAACACATAGAATTATTGATATAATTGAAACAAATGGAGAAAAACGCTATATTACAAAAGGTGATAATAATAATATTCCAGATCTTGAAAAACTTTCTTTTTCACAAATTGAAGGTGTTAAAGTTATAAGTATTCCATATTTAGGTAGAATTGTAGATTTCTTAGAAAATCAAATTATATTCCTAATACTAATATTGATAATTTTAATATTCTATTTATATAGATTAAATAAAACAGAAAAAAGTGAAATTAGAAGGGAAAAAAGAAGAAAATTAGCAAGTCATCAAAAATAGAGCAGAATGCTCTATTTTTGTATTATATATTTATAAATATTCTTGTAGTTTTTTTCCCTTTAATATATAATAAAATCGTACTAAGGAGGAAAAAATGAGTTCTATAATTAGCCATATTTATATGGGAAATATTTTAAAGCAAAAGTATAATTTAAATGATGAATTTTTATATGGAGCTATAATGCCAGATGTTTTAACGAGAACTATTGATGGACAAAATAAAGCGATTACACATTATTTAAGACATGGAATCTTATATGGAGCAGAAGGTGACTATCCTGATATTGAATCTTATTTAAAAGAAAATAAAAATTTATTACCACATAGTCAAATGATGCAAGGATATATTTCACATTTAATTGAAGATATGATATGGTTCAGTACATGTATTCCTTATATGACAGACAAAAAGGATGATAAAATTATTTTTAAAAAGGATAAATCTGTTCATAGTGAAGAAGAATTCAGAAACGCGATTTATTCTGATTATCCTATAATTGATAGATATCTATTAAAAAAATGTGATTTAAATATATCAAAACTTCAACAAGAATTCATAGATTTTACAGATGATGAAAGACTTAAGGCTTCTATAAAAGACAATTTTAAACTATTTGATTTAAAAGAAAAAGACTTAATTTTAATTTCTTATGATATGTTTGATAACTATATTAGCCAAGCAATTCAAAAAGTTAGCTTAGTTTTAGATAAAATTTATAAATAAAGGGGGATTTTTATAATGAAAAAAGCTAAAATTTATTTAATAATTTCATTAATATTATTGCTTCTTACATGTACCTCATATGCTAATAATGAAATTCAAGTAAATAATGTTGTAGAGGAAGATTTGATTTCTACTATTGAAGAATCAAATGAAAAGCAAATTGCTAAGACTTCAAGTAATTCTGTAATACTAGAAGAAGGAATTTATAAAATTTATTCTTCATTAGCTAGTAATAGATTAATTGAAGCTCCAAATAATAGTCGTGGTGCTAAAACATATTTTAAATTAGGACAAAATTCTAATACAGCTAATCAGAAATTCCAAATCACAAAAAATTCTGACAATACATATACTATCAAATTATTATCTTCTTTATACGCACTAGATGTACAAGATGGAAAAGCTGCAAATAAAAGAAAAGTATGGCAATATAAATCAAATGGAACAGATGCGCAAAAATGGTATATAGAAAAAAATACAGATAATACATATACATTTAAATCTAAACTTAATTCAAATTATGTATTAGATGTAGATAATGCAAATACAAATATTGGTACAAGTATACAAATCTATAAAAGTAATGGAACAGCATCACAAAAATTTAAATTAGAAGAATGCTCTAAAGAAAAAGGATCTAAAACAATAGAAAACGGAACATATAAAATTGTTTCTTCTGCAAGTACTAAAAAAGCAATAACAATGAACAATTCTGAATTAAAATTAAGTGATTTACTAAGTGATAATTCACAAAAATATGAAATTAAATATCAAAGTGATGGATATTATAAAATAATAAATGCTAAATCAAATAAAATTTTAACAGCTGGAAAAGATAATACAAGTAAAATATATGAATCTAATGATGAAAATCTAGATACACAATTATGGATAATAAAAAAACAAAAGAATGGATATAGTTTTGTTTCTAAATATTTAAATTTATATATGGATCTAACTAATGGAAGCACTACTAATGGAACTAAAATACAATTATACCGAGAAAATGATACTGATGCACAACAATTTAAACTAATAAATATGAATCAAATTGTAGAAAATGGAATATATAAAATATATTCTACATTAACAAATAATAGACTAATTGAATCTCCAAATAACAGTAGAAATGCTAAAACATATTTTAAATTAGGTGAAAATGCAAACACAGCAAGTCAAAAATTTGAAATTAAATTTAATGAAAGTGATGGAACATATACAATAAAAGTATGGAATTCTCTAAATGCATTGGATGTTCAAGATGGAAAAGTTGCAAACAAAAGAAAAGTATGGCAGTATAAATCAAATGGAACAGATGCACAAAAATGGTATATAAATAAAAATTCTGATGGAACATATACCTTTAGTTCAAAATTGGATTCAAATTATGTATTAGATGTAGATAATGCAAATACAAAAGTTGGAACAAGTATACAAGTATATAAAAGTAATGGCACAGCATCACAAAAATTCAAATTAGACGAATGCTCTAAAGAAAAAGGAACACAAACAGTAGAGGATGGAACATATAGAATAATATCAAATGCAAATAGAAAAAAAGCTGTAACATTTAAGAATGGAAATTTAGAAATAAATGATGATTCTTTATCAAATACACAAAAATATAAAATAAAATATCAAGGCAATGGTTATTATAAAATTATTATACCAAGTTCAAATAAAATATTAACAGTAAATTCAAATGATTCAACTAAAATATATGAAGCAAATGATGAAAATCTAGATACACAATTATGGATAATAAAAAAACAAGGAGAATATTATAATTTAATATCTAAAAGTTCAAATTCATATGTGGATCTTCCAAATGCAAGTACTAATAATGGTACTAAATTGCAATTATATAGGGAAAACGATACAAATGCTCAGCAATTTATTTTGGTAAATTTAACTCCAACAAAAGATATTGATAATAATTTTAAAGAAGGAATATATCAAATTGTATTAACAAATAATAGAGTAATCGATGTTTCTAGTGGAAGCTATAATAATTCTGCAAATGTACAGACATGGGAAAATGACCAAGTGCAACAACAAAAATTTAGAGTATCAAAAATTAAAGGGACAAATTATTATCAAATTAATGCAATACATTCAGCAAAAGCAATTGATGTTGCGAATGGAGATTGTCAAATTGGAACAAATGTACAACAATATGCAATAAATAATACTTCAAGTCAACAATGGTATCTAAAAAGTCTAGGAAATGGATATTATAGTATAATTTCAGTAAAAAATGGATTATACTTAGATATATCTGGAGGAGTTGCAAACAAAAATGGACAAAATGTACAACTTTATTATGGAAATGGTTCAAATGCACAAAAATTTAAGTTCACTCCAATAGATATTGTAAAAGACAACACCTATGAAATAGAAACAAAACTTGATTCTAACATGGTATTAGATGTTTCTAGTGCTTCAAAAGAAGATGGTGGAAATGTTCAAATATGGGAAGCAGATAATGTTAATCAACAAAGATTTATATTTACATCAATAACAAATGAAGAGTATTCAATAAAAGCAAAACATTCTGGAAAAGTTTTAACAATGCAATCTAATGGTAATGTTGTACAATCTGCTGATACTAAAGCCAATAATCAAAGATGGTACATAAAAGAAGTTGGAAATGGATATTATAATTTAGTATCAAAAGAAAATGGCAAATTATTAGATGTTGTAGATGCTAAAAAAACTAATGGAACAAATGTACAAACATATGTACAAAATGGAAATAATGCACAAGCATTTAAGTTTGTTACAGGTTTTAGAAAATTTTTTGAAGAAGGAACATATGGTCAATCAGGTTTAGTTAAAAAAGGAGATAAAAGAGGAACTAATTTAAAATATTATAAATATGGAAAAGGTGACAAGGTATATTTTGCAACATTTTCTATACATGGATTTGAGGACTCTTATGACCATGATGGTGAAGAGCTAACATATATTGCAAACGAATTTAAAAAATATCTAGATAGTAATATAACAGAAAGTTTAGTTAATGAATGGACAATATATATATTCCCTAATTTAAATCCTGATGGACAAAAATATGGAACTACAAATAATGGTCCAGGAAGAACAACTTTATATAGTAGTGCTCCAAAGCATAAAGGAATTGATATGAATAGAAATTGGTCAACCGGATACACTAAATATTCTGATAACAGAAATTATAATGGTACAGCAGCATTCCAAGCTTATGAAGCCAAAGCTTTAAGAGATTTCTTACTAGATCATCAAGGTAAAGAAAATGTATTAGTAGATTTACATGGATGGCTTAATGAAACTATAGGTGATAATGAAATTGGTAAATATTACAGAAATCAATTTGGAATGAGTAAACACATATCTACATATGGTAGAGGTTATTTAGTTAACTGGGCGAGATCTAATTTGAAAAATGGTAGATCTAGTTTAGTGGAATTACCAGAAGTTACTAAACATAGTCAAGTTGTGAGTAAAAAATATTCTACTAAATATATAAATGCTACAATAAAGATGTTAAATAATATTTAATTTGGAGGAATTATGAAAATCAAAAAAATTTTACCAATTATTATAATTTGTATATTAATTATATTTATTATTGCATTTATCTCATCAAATTCTCATGAAGATAAGGTTGACGTTAATAATGATATTAACAAAATTGAAAGTATAAAAAACGAGATGAATACAACAGCTGATACAGATATACTTCAAGTAGAAACTGAATATGATGGAAGAGAAGTATTACAGATAAAACCAAAAATACAATTTGAAACAGTTTTAGCCGGAATTTTAAAAAATGGTATGCCAAAAGAAAATGAAATTGATGATATATTAGAGGATGCTCCTACTGGTACCGGAGTATGGATTCCTAAACAATCAAAAGATTTATTCTTAGAACTTTTATCTAATAATGGAATTAATAATTTTCATGTGGATGATAATGGATATCTTAAAATAAGTAATAAATCAAACAATGAATATTCAAAACAAATTGAAGAAATGATTAATTCAGACTTTTTATATATAATTGATATGTCAGGAAAATGTTATATGAGAGATGATGTTTCAGGAGAAATAGTTGAATATCCATTTGAAGATATGGATCCATATCAATTGGCTGAACCATTCTCAGATGAAAATTCAGTTATATTAGTTCTTACAACAAATAAAGAAAAGTTATTAACTAATGATGAATTATTAGATGGCTTACTTGCATATGCAGAAAAATAGAGAAATAATATCGGAATTTTTTGAAATAAAAGGGACATAAAACTTTAATTATGTCCCTTTTAACAAATTTCATACTCCTTTTATTCACATTATTGATTATATTAACTTTTGATATTTAAGAAATTATTGGTATTAGAAAAATTAATAAATAGTATAAAAAATATGAAATAGATGGTTTAACTAATGTATGATATAAAAAAATTGTAACCACACAATTAGGTATATTTTATAAAATAACTTATATGATATACTGTTAGATTTTCTATACAATAATTTAGGAGAAAATTTATGGAAAAGAAAGAGAATTTGGTAACTATCGGTTTTGTTCCTATCATTGCTATTGTACTTATTTCTTTTACGATTATGCTTTTTACAACTAAAAGGAATTCTGACATATGTAAAACATATTTTGGATAACGCTGGATATGGATACCAGAAATTTTCATTATAAGATGATGAATTGTTATATGGTAACTTTATAATAAAAGGTTCTGCGATAATTAATCAGATTACTTTTGCCGTACATCACATTAAAGGTGTACGGCATTTTACTAATTCCTTGAAAAAGTGCATATGTTGTGATATACTTAAAAAGATAACAGTCAACATAAATACTATGGAGGGAAAAAAGATGTTAGAACAAGATTTGAGAAACATTGTAACCCAGGTCGAAGATTCTTTTATTGTACCGGAATACCATAAGGTAAGAATACGGTATGTAGGAAGAAAACAAAAGGCAGATGTTTGGATATCACTTAAACATTCCTTAAGCGACTATTTCGTTTTAGGAAGCTTTGCCTTATCAAATGCTTTGACCGAAAGAAAACCGGAGATTACGGTTTATCATGAACCGTTTTCGAAACGGTCTAAAGTTACGCTTTTTACTGAGACAGGACAAAAAACAATTTTGGTAGAGGCAAAGTTGCTTCTACAGATAGTGGAACCAATAAACACTATCTATGATGAACTCTACAATGCAAGAGACAAATTTTCAATGGTGGGATTAGGGCTGGCTACAGCACTTATGCCACAATTTGCTGGAGCTGATATGCTTCCAGGCGAATTGATGCAAAAGATATGCCTGAAAGATTTCGGCGATATAATAACCGCGCAGAAGAATGTTTTCGAGCTTTTGAAAACATATATGGGATTAACAAAGGCGGGTATATATCAGGAATTGGAAAAAGATTGTCTGTAAAAGCTATCAGAAGACACTAAAAAGATATGGTCTTGAAGAATTAAAGTTCTTCAAGACCATATCTTTTGTCAATCAATTTTACTAATTCATACAGCATATATGCTGACGCTGCTTTTGAGAAAGAAAACTTATCGTTTTTTTCTAAAAGCAGAATTCTAAAATCTGACATAAATCTACAGACATTACTTTTGGCTGTAGAAAAGGTTAGTCCAGTATTTTGTGATAATTCAGTATATATTTTTTTCATCATACAATATTCGTTTTTTTGTGCATGATTAAAAACAATACATAATAGTTCAAGTATATAATTAAAATATCTTGTTTCTGAATTCATTTTTATTTCAATGCATAAAAAATCTTTTGCTTTTTCTTTAAATATAGTACTGGTTAACCGTTCTTTCATTTCAAAAAATCCTCCTTTGTTTTAAGATTAATGGTAATTATATCAGGTTACATAAAAAAATGCAAATAGAGTTTTATAGGTATAATTTTAAAAAAATAAGTCAAACAAAATTAATTAATATAATTCAAAGAAATGCAGATAAAATATAAGTTGTGAGCTTTAATAAATATAGTCATTTTCAGGAAAACATATGAGTTAAATAATCTGGGGAAAAAATAAAAAGATTTTAAATAAACATAGAAAAACAAAAGCACTAAATATATAA
>CALXVT010000002.1 GCA_944392175.1 uncultured Clostridia bacterium | reverse complement strand
TAGCTCATCCAATTAATGCTGAAACAAGGGAGAAAATTCAAAGCGCTATAATTGAAAAATATAACGAAACTCCTGATAATAATGAAGAAGTAAAAAACGAAGAATCTGAAGAATCAGCAGAATAATATAAATTATAAATTTAAGATATAGCTTAAGCTATATCTTTTTTTATAATATGAAAGTTCTCAGAATTTTCATATTACAAAAATAAATTTTACACAAAATTGCTGTGCAATTTAGATGATAGAACAAAGACGGGGCATGTAAGTTGTTTAAAAGAAAATAAAAACTTTAATCATGTCTATTTTGTTATGTAATAGGAAAAATAAATAACAACTGGGAAAGTTAATATCTATGTTTGTTATATTATAAATTTTAATATTATTGATTAAAAAAGTTTAGTATGATAGAATTTTAAAAAAATAAAGTTCTTACGGGGGATAAAATAAAATGAAAATCTTAAGTAAATTTCCGATTATTATAGCAGCGTTAATTATAATTTTTTCAGTATTATCAATATCGATGAAACAATCTAGAGAAAAATATCAAAAGATGAATGAATTAGATTATGCTGTAAGTTTAAATGAAGATGGAAGTATGAATGTAACAGAAACATGGGATATATATGTTAAAAATACGGGAACTTTATTTAGAACTTTTGATAACAGTGAGGAATATCCAATAAGTGATGTAAATGTCGTAGATTTAACTAAAAATCAAAATTTAAATAATATGAATAGATATGCTTATGATGTTCCTGAAGGAAATTATTATGGAACAGAAAGAGGTTTCAACCAATTTGAGATAGCATGGGGAACAGGGAAAAAATCATCAAAAGGAAATGTTAGATATCAAATATCTTATAAAGTAAGCAATGTAATAACTTCATATAATGATTGCCAAGAGTTTTATTGGAAATTTTTAAATAGTTCAAATGATATAGCATGTGAAAAAATAACAGGAACGATAAAACTATATAAACCAGTTTCAAATATAGAGAACTTAAAAGTTTGGGGACATGGTGAAATTAATGGAACCATTGAAAGAGCTTCAGAAGATACTATAAGATTTGATATAAATAATTTTAATGCTAGAACTATGTTAGAAATAAGAAGTGTTGTGACAGAAAAAATATTTAATACAAGTAGAATAAATAGCAAAAATGCTTTAAATGATATATTGGAAGAGGAAAAATATTTAGCTGATAAAACTAATGAAGAAATTACTTTAAGAAAAAATACAATACTAATAATATTACTGGTTGAAGGAATAATTTTATTATATGGATTATTTAAAATTATTATAAAAATTGTTAACAAAGGTAATGAAAATTTTAATTACAGAGGAATAGAATATTTTAGAGATATACCAAGAGAAAATGATTCAACGCCGGGAGAAGCACTTTATTTATATAATTTGTTTAATTATAAAAATAAAAATAAATCATTAATTGCTGCATATATTTTAGATTTATGCGTAAAAGGCTATTTATCAATACAAGAAGAAAATAAAGATATGTATATAACTATTTTAAAACAACCAGACAGCCTAAAAGAAGATGAAAAATCAGTATATGACTTAATAAGACAGGTAGCAATGGGAAATAACAAAGTTAATATAAAGGATATTAATAAATTCTCGAAGAAGGATAAATTATCATATGAAGTATGCACTAAATCAATAATGGATAATATAGAACATAATTTAAGGAAAGAAAATTTAATAGAAAGAGATATGGAAGCTTTACAAAAAAGTGAAAAAAGAGAACATATTTTAACTATTGCCATGGTAATTTCTTTAATAACTTCTTTTGCATTAAATATTACGAGTATTTTACTATTTATTCCAGTTATTTTATTTATTATAGAACTTATTGTTCTTTATAATTTAAGGCTTAAGTTAAATAAGTATAAATTAACACAAAATGGAGTATATGAAGCCGAAGAATGGAATGGATTAAGAAATTATTTAAAAGATTATTCTTTACTAGAAGAAAAGAATGTTTTTGATATAATTTTATGGGAGAAATATTTGGTATATGCAACAGCACTAGGAATATCAAAAGAATTAATAAATCAACTAAGGGAAAAATATCCAGATTTATTTACAGAAAAATATTGGGCTAATACTGATAATACAAGTACCATATTAAATATGGTATGTAATCCAATTTATATAAATAATAGTTGTGATTTTAGAAGTTTTACACATGGAATGACAACACATAATATTAGTATTAGCAGATATACAGTTACATATTCATCATCAAGTGGTGGTGGAGGAGGTTTCTCATCCGGAGGCGGAGGCCGGAGGTGGCCGGTGGCCGGAATGGGAGGCAGATAAAAAATAGAAGGGAAAATTGGAGTATTTATGAAAATAAGCAAATATTTAAGAAATTGGTTTATATATATTGTAGTATTAATTGTTATTTTTTGTATTATTGGCTTAGCATCTATTATTAGTGATAATAAAATTCAAATTATGAATAATTTAGACTATAATGTAACTTTAAACAAAGATGGAAGTATGAATGTTATAGAAACTTGGGATGCTTATGTAAAAAATACAGGAACATTATTTAAAGATTTTTATAGGACTAACAAATATCCAATAACAGATATATCAGTAGTAAATTTAGATACAAATACAGAACTTGAGGATTTAGGATATGAAGAATATCAAGTTCCAGAGGGAATGTACTATGCAGAGGAAATAAGAAAGAATACAGTAGAAATAGCTTTTGGAACAGGAAAACTTGAGTCATCTGGAAAAGTTAAATTTCAAATATCATATAAAATAGAAAATGTCATAACATCATATAAGGATTGTCAGGAATTTTATTGGCAGTTTTTAGATGATTCAAATGGTATACCTTGTAAAAAAATAACTGGTACAATAAAATTACCAGAAGATGTAAACAATATAGATAATCTAAAAGTATGGGGACATGGAAATATAAATGGAGATATCAATAAAGTAAACACAAACGAGATAAATTTTAAAGTAAACAATTTAAATGCAAATGAAATGTTGGAAGTACGAGTTGTTTCGACAGATAAGATGTTTGATATACAAAAGGAGAATTACAATTATAATAATTTAGATAATATTTTAAACGAAGAAGAAAAATGGTCTGAAAAAACTAATAATAATATTAGAAATCACAGAATTTTTGTTTCAGTTTTAACTATTATAGAAATTATAATATTAGCACTTATAATTAGAAAAGGTTATAAATATTATAAAATAACTAAACAAAAAGATGATGGAATAAAAAAAGGAAAAATTGAATATTATAGAGATATTCCAAGAGATGGAGAATCAACACCGGGAGAAGGAGCATTTTTATATAATTTTCGTAAAGATTATAATTGGGAAAATGGACAACAATCCAATGTGGTTTCTGCTAATATATTAAATTTAGCATTAAAAGGATATTTAACATTAGAGAAAAAGGAAGAAAAGATTTATATAGCTATTTCAAAACCAGAAGATGGACTAAAAAATGATGAAAAGGAAATTTATTTATTAGTTAAAGAGGCAATTGGAAAAGATAATTCGGCAGAAGTTGGTAAGTTAAAAAAATATGCCAAAGAAAAATTTCAACAATATAGTAATCATATATCAAAAATGGTTAAAAATGTAAAAGAAAACTTATATAATGAAGATATTATAGATAAGAAAAAAGAAAAACTATATAAAGGAGCTAATAATGGAATACCTATGATAATAGCAGGTATATTAATTCCAATAATAATATATAATGCAGTAGGGTTAATACCACTGTTTTCAAAATTTTATATTGCTAGCTGGGGAATAGATATACTTGGAAGATTTTTAGATTCGGTAATTATATTGGCACCAATAATTATTTTATTAATACTTTTTGATAGGATTAGTAGTAAAGCAAAAGAAAAAATTTATCAACTTACACAAAAAGGTGAAGATGAAAGACAAGAATGGAAAGGTCTTGCAAAATTTTTAAAAGATTATTCTAAAATAGATGAAAAAGGTGTATTTGATATTATTCTTTGGGAAAAATACTTAGTTTTTGCAACTGCTTTTGGAATATCAGATAAAGTTATAGAAGAATTACACGCTAAATTTCCATATGTATTTACAGATGAGTATTGGCAAGAAAAACAAGAAACAGTGGGAATTATAGATATGGCTTGTAATCCAATTTATATAAATACTCATTGTGGATTTACTGATTTTACTAGTAGTGTACAAAGCTCATATAGAACTATGACGTCAACACTTTCTGCACATTATTCTTCTTCCGGAGGTGGAGGAGGAGGCTTCTCATCAGGAGGCGGAGGCCGGAGGTGGCCGGTGGCCGGAATGGGAGGCAGATAAAAAATAAAACAAATAATTCAAAAGACAAACTTTAAAATATAAGTTTGTCTTTTTTTACATTTTAATCCGAAAACTCAAATTGGTAAGAAAAAAGCTTAAATTACGTGTTTAAAACTAAAAAACAGAGGACCGAAAAATGAAAAAAGCTGGAAAAACGAGGAAAAAGGCGATAAAAGGAGATAAATATATGTAAAATATTAATAATTAATGTTTAAAATAGAAAAAATATGAAGAGATAGGAATTTAATGTATAGAAAGATTGAAAAAACATAAAATATATAGTATAATAATTGTTACGTGTGTGTAGAAATTAAAGGAGAGTGAAGAATATTTTAAACGAAGAAGAAACCGAAAAACACACAAAAGAAATTATAAAGATAGCTAGATATTTATCAATAGCATTACTTTTTTTAATGGTTGTATTATTTAAATTTAATGCACTATATAAAGTTACTGCTAATGGTGAAGAATTAGGTTATGTTAGAAGTAAGAATGAAATTCAAAATGAAATAAATAAAATTCTTGAAAGTAAAGAGGATGGAGTAGCTTTTAAAAATTTAGAAATAGAACCAGTCTATGAATTAAAATTTGTAAGCAATAAAGAAAAAAATGAGGATGAAGTTATAAATAAATTAAAGGAAAATATTTCTACAACATATACAGCATATGGTATAACAGTAGATGATAAAATACAAACATATGTTGATACAGAAGAAGAAGCAGATAATATTGCAGAAGACTTACAAAAAGAATATGAAGACAAAATGACTGTTGAAATTGGAGTAAAACAAGTATTTGAAAAGGAAAAAATAAAAACTTTAGATACAAAGAAAGCTATTGCAAAACTAAAAGAAGATAATTTAGATGTTAAATTAAAAAAACTAGAGGAAAAAGAGAAGAAGGAAAAAGAAGAAAAAGCTGAAAAAGCTGAAAAAGCTAAAAAAGTAGTTGTTGCAGTAAGACCTATTTCAGGAGGAACTATTACATCCAGATATGGAGAAAGAAGTAGTATTCGTTCGAGTACACATACAGGTTTGGACTTAGCAGCACCTAAAGGTACTACAATAAAAGCTGCTGCAACAGGAAAAGTAACTTTTGCAGGTTATAATGGATCATATGGTTATATGATAAAAATAAAATGTGATAATGGTTATGAAATGTGGTATGCACATTGTAGTAAATTATATGCTAAGAAAGGTCAAAGAGTTTCTGCAGGTACTAAAATTGCAGCAGTAGGTTCAACAGGAAATTCAACAGGACCTCATTTACATTTCGAAATAAGAAAAAATGGAAAAACTATAAATCCTCAAAAATATTTATAATTTAATATAAAATTAATAAAGCCTAACTAAAAGTTTTGTGAAAGCTAATAGTTAGGCTTTACTTTGTGGTAAAAATAAAGTAAAATATATAAATACGATTAATATTTATGCAGAAAGGATAATTTGAATGGGAATAATAAAATACATACAAGATAAAATAGAATCAAAAATGACAGATTCAAGAAATAAAAAATTAATAGCTAAATTTAAAGCGATGACAGATGATGAACTATTAGATTTTATTGCCAAGAAAGAAAGGGCTGTAGTAGTAAAAGGCGATACTGAAGAAAAAGCAACTGTGGCAAAAGCATTAGAACAGATTGAAGAATCAGAAAAACAACTTGAAATATTAACAGAAACAGATATAGGAAGTAAGTTAACAGACCCACAAAAAACAGCAATTGCCAAAACAATAGATTCGGAAACATTATTAAAACAGGCTGGAAAAGATTTTTTTGACGGATTACCAAAAGATACTAGTTATGATATTGTAAGAAGAGTAATTACAAATCAAGAAGTAAGATTAAATAACATGAATTTCCAAGAATTAGAGAAATCTGTAAATGGTATTTATAGAATGGTTAATTATGCGAATGATTGGAAAACGCTAAGATATATTGATGTAGCTAAATCAAGAATACAGGAGTTACTAGATATGCCAGTCACTACAGGAAATAAAGATTCGAAAGAAGATTTATCTTTGGAAGAACAAAGAAGACAACAAGCTCAAGCAATAAATAGAAAATTACTTGCAATTGCTGCTAAAAAAGTGATAGCAAATTATAGGCAAAGTGGAATAAATATGAGGATTACAGAATTTATAAATGTATCAATACCTTTAGATGAATTAAATGACTTAGCTGGAATAGATACAAGTGATCCTGCAATAGCAGAAAAATTAAAACAGTATCAAAAAAATTATTTTTTGGAACAAGTTGAAAAAGAATCTTCAGAAGAGGTAAGACAAGAAATAGAAAGAGAACTAAGAGATGAAGAAGAAAGAATACAAAGAGGAAAATTAGCAAAATTAAAGAGAGATGCGGGAGAACAAACTGTTCAGCAAATAGCGGATATTGCACAAAATACAGAATTATTAAATAATCCTAATCCACCGGAAGGTGATGGAAGAGAAGATTAAAAAATCTTCTCTTTTTTGTTGTATAGGAAATCACTTTTTCCTATACAACAAAAATAAGATTGCACAGAAAAATTGCTATGCAATTTTTCGCGTCTACAAATCTTTACGCTTCTTCGAGAACTTAAATATAAATAGTTAAATTAAAAAAGTAGAGAAAAGTTCTCGCGAAGCGAGATTTGTTCTGCTATGAAAAATAGCAAATATTGTCACATAAAAATAGATGCTTTCTATTGACTTTACAATTTTAATAATATATTATTAAAATTGAATTAATATATTAAGGAGGCATATTTATGGCTGAAACAAAAAATGATAGCAATAAAGTAGAAAAAATGATTAATGATTTAGTGGAAAGGGCAAAAAAAGCTTCAAAAGAATATATGAAACTAAATCAAGAGCAAGTAGATAAGATTATTAAAGCCATGTCTATGGCAGGCTTGGAACATCATATGGAACTTGCAAAACTTGCAGTAGAAGAAACTGGAAGAGGTATTTACGAAGATAAGATTATAAAAAACATGTTTGCAACAGATTATATATATAATAGCATTAAAAATGAAAAAACTGTTGGTATAATAGAAGAAAATGAAGAAGATGATTATATAAAAATTGCAGAACCAATTGGAATTATTGCAGGTGTAACACCAGTAACAAATCCAACATCTACAGTTATGTTTAAATCTATAATTTCTGCAAAAACAAGAAATGTAATTATATTTGGATTCCATCCATCAGCACAACAATGTAGTAAAAGAGCAGCAGAAATATTAAGAGATGCTGCAATAAAAGCAGGAGCACCAAAAGATTGTATATTATGGATTGAAGAACCATCTTTAGAAGCTACAAATAGATTAATGACACATCCAGATGTAAATTTAATTTTAGCAACAGGTGGAACAGGAATGGTTAAAGCTGCATATTCATCAGGAAAGCCAGCATTAGGTGTAGGACCAGGAAATGTACCATGCTATATAGAAAAATCAGCTAAATTAAAAACATCTGTAAATGATTTAGTATTATCTAAATCTTTTGATAATGGAATGATTTGTGCTTCAGAACAATCAGTAATAGTAGATGAAGCGATTTATAAAGAATTTGAAGAATTAATGAAAAATGCTGGATGTTATTTTGTATCTCCAGAAGAAAAAGAAAAATTAAAAGAAGTAATGTTTAATAAAGAAAAAGGATATGCATTGCAATCTAAAATACCAGGACAAAGTCCATATAGTATTGCAAAACAAGCTGGATTTGAAGTACCAGAAGATACAAAAGTTTTAGTAGTATATGAAGAAGGAGTAGGACCAGAATACCCATTCTCTAAAGAAAAATTAAGCCCAGTACTTGCTTATTATATTGTAAAAGATAGTAAAGAAGGAATAGATAAGGCAGAAAAACTATTAGAAAATGGAGGTCTTGGACATTCAGCTGCTATCCATTCAGAAAATGAAGAAGTAATAAAAGAATATGGTAAAAGATTAAAAGCTAGTAGAATCATTGTAAATCAACCATCTTCACATGGTGGAATTGGTGATATATATAATTCATTTACACCATCACTTACATTAGGATGTGGTACATTTGGAGGAAACTCTACAACAGATAATGTATCTGCTAAAAATTTAATAAATGTTAAAAAGATGGGAAGAAGGAGAGTTAATATGCAATGGTTTAAAGTTCCAAAGAAAATATATTTTGAAGCAGGAGCAATAAAATATCTTGAAGATATGAGAGATATTTCTAGAGCATTTATAGTAACAGATGAATCAATGGTTAAATTTGGTTATGTTGATAAAGTTTTATATCATTTAAGAAAAAGACAAGATTATGTACACTCTGAGATATTCTTTGATGTAGAACCAGATCCATCATTTGACACAGTTAAAAAAGGTGTTGAAGCTATGAGAAAATTTGAGCCAGATGTAATTATTGCATTAGGTGGAGGTTCTGCTATGGATGCTGCAAAAGGAATGTGGCTATTATATGAAGTTCCTGATGTAGATCTAGATGGATTAAAATTAAAATTTATGGATATTAGAAAACGTACATATGAAATTCCAGAACTAGGTAAAAAATGTCAAATGGTAGCAATTCCTACAACATCTGGAACAGGTTCAGAAGTTACATCATTTGCAGTTATAACAGATAAAAAAGAAGGTAAAAAATATCCACTAACAGCATATGAATTAACACCAAATGTTGCAATAGTAGATCCAGATTTTGTATCAACATTACCAAAATCATTAACAGCAGATACAGGAATGGATGTTTTAACACATGCATTAGAAGCATATGTATCAAATATGGCAACAGATTATACAGATGCACTAGCAGAAAAAGCCGCTAAATTAGTATTTGAAAACTTAGAAGAAGCATATAACCACGGTGACAATAAATATGCAAGAGAAAGAATGCATAATGCAAGTACAATGGCAGGTATGGCATTTTCAAATGCATTTTTAGGAATATGTCACTCTATGGCACATAAATTAGGAGCAAAATTCCATTTACCACATGGTAGAATTAATGCAATTTTATTACCATATGTTGTAGAATATAATGGAAGTAAACCAACTAAATTTACATCATTCCCAAAATATGAATATTATATGGCAGACGAAAAATATGCTAAAATAGCTAAAATGGTTGGATTAAAAGCTGACACAGTAGAAGAGGGAGTACATTCATTAGCAAAAGCTATTAGAAAAATGAATAAAGATATAAATATTCCGGCATCATTTAAAGAAGCAGGAGTAGACGAAAAAGAATTCTTAGACAGTGTAGATGAATTAGCAGATAGAGCGTTTGAAGATCAATGTACACCTGCAAATCCAAGATTACCATTAGTAAAAGAAATAAAACAAATCCTATTAGACAGTTATTATGGAAAATAGGGATAGGGATTTTGGGAGAGTCCTAAAATTCCTATATAAAAAAGTAATTTTATAATAAAAGGAAGAAGCCCTAGCAATATGTATTGCTAGGGCTTCTAAGATAAGAGAAACGATTGGATGATTTAAATATGGATGAGAGAAATTATTTGATGAGTGTAACCAGAAGAGCGTCACACTTATCTAAATATGTTTCTTCATCCAGATTAGAATAAAGTAAAAAAGCCTAACAATGTTAATTGTTAGGCTTTTTTCGTAATGTAAGAAAAATGGTTAATCAAAAAATTCTGAGTGTAATAGAGTGAGGACTGGCTTTGAGTAAATTTATGTGGTTTCTATCTAAAATACCTTTCAAGGTAGCTATAAGATAGTTGTCAAGATCTGGTAACTGTGTATAGAACAGCCGAACTGTCATATATTTTAATTCTGGATGTGGTTCCCGAAGCCAATATTCTACTCCGTTCGGTGCTGGATAATTATTTATTTCAATCTCTTTTTCATCTTTGGAACGAATTGTTCCAATTGCGCGTTCTATCCATAAGCACCAGGTTTCAATAGTACCTTCATACATTTGATTAATCCATTTTTCTTTTAAATTTAATTCTATCAAAAGATCCTCCTTTTTGAATCTTTTTGGAGGCTAGCCCCTCCAAAATACAATAGTTACATTTTAGAGGTAGACTAGTACCTAAATTTGACGAATGTATTATACCATATTTACATAAATAATACAAATACATTATATTTCTAATGTAAAGTTAAATTAAATTAAATTATATTATAAGAGAAGTTGGCTTCGCCGCATGTACAGATTGCTTTGCAATCGCACGGACATAGATAACTTCTGCCTTGTTATATACGTAAAAATCTGATGATTTTTCCTATATAATAAAATAGAAATACTCCCCATATTTCAGGGGAGTGTTTCGACAGAGTATACATCTTTTAACATTTCGCCATATTTTATTAAACTATTAGTAAAGTATTCTGGAGGTTTATCACTAGTACACTTATCTTTATCTGATACTATGGGTAAATTTGATAAACAAGTTTTTTTAGTTATAGAATTATATATGGCGAAACCAACTGTCGCGGTAGAGTTTAACAAAGGATCATATGAACAGATATCAAATATGAAAATGTCTCCTTCTTTTCTATTAAATTGAAGAAAAATTCCTTTGTCATCTCTTGCTGGAATTAACCGTTCCATAATATACCTCCATCAAAAGCAATGCCTTTAGTTACCATAATTATTATACAATAAAAATATGAATTATTCAACAAAAAAGAATATAGAAGATAAATCTATATTCTTTTCTAAAATTATTTACTTTTTTCAATTCTAATATGAATATCTCTTAATTGATCTCTTGAAACATATCCAGGTGCTCCCATCATTAAATCTTGAGCTTTACTATTTAATGGGAAAGCTATAACTTCACGAATATTTTCAGCTCCTGTAAGAAGCATAATCATTCTATCAATTCCAGGGGCTACACCAGCATGTGGGGGAGCACCATATTGGAATGCAGTATATAAAGCACCAAATCTTTCTTTTACTTGGTCTTTAGTATAACCAGCAATTTCAAAAGCTTTAAGCATAATATCAATATCATGATTTCTAACTGCTCCAGAAGATAATTCTATACCATTACAAACAATATCATATTGATATGCAATTACATCTAATGGATTTTTAGTATTTAAAGCTTCTAAGCCACCTTGTGGCATAGAGAATGGATTATGGCTAAAAGCGATATTTCCATGTTCATCTAATTCATACATTGGAAAATCAACAATCCAACAGAATTTGAAAATGTTTTCATCTATTAAACCTAAACGTTTTCCAAGTTCAGCTCTAATTTCACCAGATAAAGTATTAACAATTTTTGGAGTTTCAGCAATAAAGAATAAGCAGTCACCCGGTTTTGAATCTGTCCTTTTTAACATTTCTTCTCTTGCATTATCCGGTATAAATTTAGCAATAGGTCCTTGGAATGTACCATCTTCTAATACACGAAGCCAAGCAAGACCTTTAGCTTTACATTCTTTCATTGCATAATCTGTCATTCCTTCAAAAAAGCTTCTTGGCTGATCTGCTACATCGTGTGCAGCAATTGTTCTAACTAATTTTCCTTTAAAAGCGTTTAATGTTACACTTTCGTCTTCAAAAATATCTGTAACATCAACTATTACTAATGGATTTCTTAAATCTGGTTTGTCAGAACCATATTTAAGCATAGCTTCTTTATATGTTATTCTAGGGAATGGATATTCTGCTACTTTCTTATCAGAAAATTTTGTAAATGTATTATAAATTACTGGTTCAATAACAGAAAATACATCTTCTTGTGTAGCATAACTCATTTCCATATCTAATTGATAAAATTCACCAGGAGCACGGTCAGCTCTTGCATCTTCATCTCTAAAACAAGGTGCAATTTGGAAATATTTATCAAAACCAGAAACCATTAATAATTGTTTAAATTGTTGTGGTGCTTGTGGAAGGGCATAAAATCTTCCTTCATGTAATCTACTTGGTACTAAATAATCACGTGCACCTTCTGGAGAAGAACTTGTAAGTATTGGTGTTTGAACCTCTAAAAATCCTTGTTTTATCATTTCTTCTCTTAAAAATTGGATAACTTTACTACGTAAAATTATATTTGATTTCAATTTATCATTTCTTAAATCTAAATAACGATATTTTAGTCTTAAATCTTCTCTAACTTCTTGATCTGTATTTACTTCAAATGGTAAATCTGCAGTTCTTTTTCCTAATATTTTAATTTCATCAATGTAAATTTCAACAAGACCTGTTTTAATTTTTTCGTTTATTGTGTCTTCACTTCTTTTTCTAACTACACCTTCCACAGATACAGAAGATTCGATAGGTATATGTGATGCAAAATCTACAATATTAGATTCTGCAGAAGTTACAACTTGTGTAATTCCATACATATCACGAATATCTAAGAATACAAGACCTCCTAAATCACGAATTGTTTGCACAAATCCTGCAATTTTTACTTTTTTGCCAACATCTTCTAAAGTGATGTCTCCACATGTGTGTGTTCTGTACTTTTCCATAATAAACCTCCTAAATCTCTATATGATAGGCATCAAAAAAGCCCTATCATATATTCTTATATGATAGGGACGAAATAACTTTCCGCGGTGCCACCCTATATTGAAAACTTGGTTTAAAATAGTTTTCCACTCAATTTATTAAATTCGTAAACAAAAAACAATGTGTTATTCAATTGCGTTTTTCTAAAAGGGCTTCCAGCCTCTAGGCCCTTACTCTCTATTAGTAACTTGCAAAAGCTCGTCATTGTTCGATAATTAAATAGTGATTTCAGGATTATTTCAAAATCACTATAAAATATTTTACATAGTATTTGTGAATTTGTCAATATTTATTCTAAAATATTATGGTAAACTTGACTTTTAGAAATAAATGTATATATAATAAAAAACATATAAAACGCGAGGAGATGAGTTTATGAGCGAAAACAAAGTAAGTAAAGAAGAATTATTACACATTGCAAAATTAGCAGATTTAAATCTTAAAGAAGAGGAAACAGAAAAATATTTAGAAAATTTACAAGAAATTTTAAATTTTGCAGATGTAATAAATAATGCAGACGTAAGTAATTTAGATATTACAATAGGAGCATACGAAAATAAAAATGTATTCAGAAAAGATGAGGTAAAAGAATTTGGTAATTTAGATGCATTACTTCAAAATGCACCAGAAAAAGAACAAAATATGTTTAAAATACCAAAAGTTATAAATTAAAGGTGAATCATGAATATAGGAATAGATATAGATGATACAATAGCAAATACTTTTGCGACAATAGATAAATATGCTAAAGAATATACAGAAAAAGTATTAAAAAGAGAATTTAAAATAAATGATATAGAAGTTACAGATCCTATGTGGGCAAAGCATTTTTATAGTTGGACAAACGAAGAAGATGCTAAGTTCTGGGAAGATTATTATATTTTGACATGCCAAAATACAATTTTAAAACCAGATGCAGATAAAGTAATAAATAAATTATATAAAAATAATAACATAATAATTATTACTGCAAGAGCAAATGAAGGTGCGATTAGAGATGCAACTTTAAATTGGCTAAATAAAAATAATATTAATTATAATAAAATTTATATGGGACATTTAAATAAAAAAGAAATTATGCAAGAAAATAATTTAGATATTTTTATTGATGATAATTTTAGAAATTGTATGGAAGCTGCTAAATTAAATATAAAAGCATTAATGATGAATGCACGTAACAACAAAAATTTTAATGATGAAAAAATAAAGAGAGTATTTTCTTGGGATGAAATAGAAAAGGAAATATGCGGATAGGAGGCAAATATGAATATTACAGAATTAACAGTACATGAGCTTAAAGAAAAGCTAGAGAAAAAAGAGCTTACAAGTTATGAAATTACAAAAGCATATACAGATAGAATGGCAGAAAAAGAAAAAGATGTACAAGCTTTTGTTACAACTTTAGAAGATGATGCACTAGAAAAAGCAAAAGAAATGGATAAAAAAATCGAGAGCGGAGAAGCAAAATCAACATTATCAGGTATTCCAATAGGAATAAAAGATAATATTTGTACAAAAGGTGTAAAAACAACATGTTCTTCAAAAATGCTTGAAGATTTTATTGCACCATATGATGCAACAGTTATGGAAAAAATAAATAATGAAGAACTTATAAATTTAGGAAAATTAAATATGGATGAATTTGCAATGGGAGGTTCAACAGAACATTCATATTTCCATGTTACAAGAAATCCATGGAATTTAAATAAAGTACCTGGTGGATCTTCTGGTGGTTCAGCTGCAGCAGTAGCAGCAGGAATGGTTCCTTGGGCTTTAGGAACAGATACAGGTGGTTCTATAAGAGAGCCTGCAGCTTTTTGTGGTGTAGTTGGTTTAAAACCTACGTATGGATTAGTATCAAGATATGGTGTTGTAGCATTTGCATCATCACTAGACCAAGTAGGCCCAATAACAAAAGATGTAACAGATTCTGCAATGCTTTTAAATATAATTGCTGGAAAAGATAATATGGATACAACATCTGTAGAAAGACCAAAAATAGATTATGTTCAAGCTCTAAAAAATGATGTTAAAGGACTAAAAATTGCAGTTCCAAAAGAATTTTTCGGAGAGGGAATAAATACAGAAGTTAAAGAAAATTTAGAAAAAGCTATTGAAACATATAAAGAACTTGGAGCAGAAGTCAAAGAAGTATCTTTAGATATAGCAGAATACGCATTAGCTTCATACTATATAATTGCCTGTGCTGAAGCTAGTTCAAATTTAGGTAGATTTGATGGAGTTAGATATGGTCATAGAGCAAAAGAATATAGTAATGTAAAAGAATTAATTACAAATTCAAGAACTGAAGGATTTGGACCAGAAGTAAAAAGAAGAATAATATTAGGAACATATGTATTAAGTTCAGGATATTATGATGCATATTACAAAAAAGCACAACAAGTTCGTACATTAGTAATGAATGAGTTCAAAAAAGTTTTAGATAATTATGATGTTATTTTAACACCAACATCACCAACAGTAGCATTTGATATTGGTTCAAAAATAAATGATCCCCTTGCAATGTATTTAGCAGATATTTGCACAGTATCTGTAAATATTGCAGGACTTCCAGGAATATCTATTCCTTGTGGTGTAGATAAAGAAGGAATGCCAGTTGGAATGCAATTAATAGGAAATAGATTTGCAGAAGAAACATTACTAAATGCTGCATATACTTTTGAACAAAAAATAAAATTTAGAGAACAATATAAACCAGAATTTAAGAAATAGTAAGGAGGAAAAGGAATGGTAAGAGATGGTTATGAAGTAATAATAGGACTTGAAGTTCATGCAGAGCTTTCAACAAAAACAAAAATCTTTTGTTCATGTCCTACAACATTTGGTGCTGAACCAAATACACATACATGTCCAATTTGTATGGGAATGCCAGGAACACTTCCTGTACTAAATGAAAAAGTTGTAGAGTATGCAGTAAAAGCAGGTCTTGCAACAAATTGTGAGATAGAAAGAAATAGTAAGAATGATAGAAAAAATTATTTTTATCCAGATTTACCAAAAGCATATCAAATATCTCAATATGATAAACCTTTATGTAATCATGGATATATAGAAATAGAAGATGATGAAGGAAATAAAAAGAAAGTAAGACTTTTAAGAATACATATAGAAGAAGATGCAGGAAAATTAAATCATGATGAATATACAGGTGGAAGCTTAGTTGATTTAAATAGAGCAGGTGTTCCTCTAATCGAAATAGTATCAGAGCCAGACTTGCGTTCTAGTGGAGAAGCTGATAGATATTTAAAGAAATTAAAATCAATACTACAATATATAGAAGTTTCAGACTGTAAAATGGAAGAAGGTTCTTTAAGAGCCGATGTAAACGTATCTGTAAGAAAAGTAGGAGATACAAAACTTGGAACAAGAACAGAAATGAAAAATATGAACTCTTTTAAATCAATTACAAGAGCTATTGATTATGAAGTTACAAGACAAATTGATGTATTAGAAGAGGGAGGAAAAGTAGAACAGGAATCTTTAAGATGGGATGAAGTATCTGGAAAAACATTTCCTATGAGAGATAAAGAAGATGCACAAGACTATAGATATTTCCCAGATCCTGATTTAGTAGCAATTAATTTATCAGAAGAATATATAGAAAATCTAAAAAATACTTTACCAGAACTTCCAGAAAGCAGAAAAGAAAGATATATTAATGAATACAATTTATCTGAAAAAGATGCTAATATTATAACAAGCTCAAAATATTTATCAGATTTATTTGAAGAAGCAAGTGAAGTATGTGGAAATAGAAAAGCAGTTAACAACTGGATAATTTCTGATATTTCTAGAATTTTAAATGAAAAAGAGCTAGAGGCAGATCAAATACCATTTACAGCAGAGCATTTAGGTCATCTAGTAGAATTGATAGATAAAGGAACTATAAGTTCAAGTATTGGTAAAAAAGTAATAGAAGAATTATTTGAAAATCCAAAAGAACCAGAAGAAATTATAAAAGAAAAAGGATGGATTCAAATTTCTGATGAAGGTGCAATAAAAGAAGTTGTACTTAAAGTTTTAGAAGAAAATCCAAATTCTGTAGCAGATTATAAAGCTGGAAAAGAAAGAGCAATAGGATTTTTAGTCGGACAAGCAATGAAAGCTACTAAAGGAAAAGCAAATCCACAAATGCTAAATAAAATGTTAAAAGAAGAATTAAGTAAATAATAAAAAATAAACGGTAGTCCAAAAGCTACCGTTTTATAATCATTATTGACCTAAATCTTGTTTGATTTTTGTAAAAGCAAATCCACAAAATATAAATGAAAATAGATATGTAGTTCCAGCTTGAAATAATAATACACCTATGCTGTATAAATATGGATGTGGATAAAAAGTATTATAATATAATATTACTAGTATTGAACTTAATAAAACTAGAAATGAAAATATAATTCCATATCTCATTATTTTTTGTGTATGAGAATCTATTTTTAAATTCATATGTATCACCTAAATATAGGATAACATAATGTAACAGGCAAAACAAATGAAATAATTGCCAATATAGATTGAAAAAAGATGAAGATTTGATAAAATATAATAGATAAGTGAGGAGGTATAATTATGGAATATAGATATAAACCACAAGGAGTTTGTTCAAGAGAGATGATTTTTGATATAGAAGATGGAATTATAAAATCTTTGCAAATAGTAGGTGGATGTGATGGAAATACAAAAGGTATATCAAAACTTGTTGTTGGTATGAAACTAGAAGATGTTATTGAAAAATTGAAAGGAATACAATGTGGTTATAAAGGAACTTCATGCCCTGATCAATTATCTAAAGCATTGGAAAAATATTTAATAGAAGAAAATAAATAAAAATGTAAAATAAATGAACATTAAAGAAAAAACTTTTTTGTTCATTTATTTTTTTGTACAAAAAAAGACGCCTATGTAAATAGGGTCTTAAATAAAAACTATGCATAATTTTTATTATTATTGGCAATTAAGCCTTTGCTGCATTTAATTTTTTTGCTAATTGAGATTTTTTTCTAGCTGCTGTGTTTTTAACAATAACACCTTTTGCACAAGCTTGATCTAATTTTTTTGTAGCAAAAGAAAATAATTTTGTAGCTTCTTCTATATTATTAGCTTCTATAGCAGCTTCTACTTTTTTAACAGCTGTTCTATATCCAGATTTAATACTGTTATTTCTCATAGTTTTCTTTTTGATAACTTCAACTCTTTTTTTAGCTGATTTGATATTTGGCATTCAAAAACACCTCCTTGTGATTTAATGTATTTATACTAAAGACATAAGATTTATCTTTGTCTTAATGTACGCGCTTAATATTCTACCATGAAATGCCAAATTTAGCAAGTGTTTTATCAAAAAATCTACTAGAATGGGGCAAATTTAATACATTAATCACCAAAAGCATTTCCACCTATAATTTTACCTAATTTATTATCAACATATATTGTAATTCCATTGCCAAGTTCATCTTCTCTGCTAAAGCAATGGGCAGTTATTGTAGTTGGGTCAGAAAAATCATATTCAGAATATTTTCTAAAAAATAAGTTGTTAGGATGAACATCTCGCAAGGCATAGGTTTCAGAACTTTTTTGATATTTTCCAACAATTCGTTCAGCTTCAGAAAAACCAATATCCGCAATTTTTTGTGCTTCGCTTTTTGATATTTGGGCTGAAGAGGAAGCATATTCTTTATAAAATTGTGTAAAATTTGTTGCAAAAATATTTTTATCAAGATTATTTACCTGTTCATCATGATATTCAGCACGTTCTTCAGAAGTAGGAATTGTTAAATCTGTATTATAAATACAATTATAATTTACAATTTTACTTACAAGTAAAACATTCGGTGTATATGTATTAGTACTTCCAGAATAAGTGTATCTGATATTGCCAATATTTACTTCTATATCAATGTCTCTAAAATTGCTTATTGTTAAAATTACAATATTGTTTTCAAAAGAGGTAGAAGAAATGCTAGGAACATTTAAATTATATTTATTTTTAAATTTTTCGTAAGTTTCATAATCAGAAATTTTAATTTGATATATATTTTCTTGTATTTTATTCAATTCACTATCTGATTCTATAGTATTAGTAGATATAGAATTTACCAAAGGAAAAATTTTATAATTAAAATCAGATGATGATTTATTTTCTGTTAATATATCTAAAGTGTTTTTTAAATAATCAATATTTTGTAAGTTAGATGAACATATCTGTCCACTACTTGTAAACAATCTGATTAAAGTATTATTATCAAATGAAAGTAGAAAATTTTTACTTACAGTATTATAGTCAAATTCTAGAAATGATTTGTCACGTAAAGAATTTATCTCATTTAAAGTTAGAGCTTTCCCACTGTCAGTATATGAAATAATACATATATTCAAGATGTTTATTAAATTATTATAATCATTTGAATCTTTATTAAATTCAAAATATTTATTATTATTATTTTTATAAATAATTCTATCAGGTAATTTGATTTCATTTCCAATAATATTGGAAGCTTCATTACTAATAGTGGTATTTAAAACTATATTATTTGTTTCAGTATTTAATGTTGAAAATGAAAATACACAAATTACTAAAAGTAATACTAAAATAACAACAACTAAAATATATTTAAAATTTGAATTCATATCATCACCCGAAAAAATTATATCGTATTTCGATAATTAAAGCAACTAAAAATAATTCTTTTTATATTAAATTATTGTATTATAAAAAATCATGTGTTATATTAAAAAAGAATACAAAAGGAGGTCTTTTAATGATAGCTATAGGCGCAGACCATGGAGGATATGAATTAAAAGAAGGTATAAAAAAATATTTTGATAAAAATAATATAGAATATAAAGATTATGGAACTTTTTCGCCAGAAAGAACAGATTATCCAATTTATGCTGAAAAAGTTTCAAAAGCAATAATAAATAATGAAGCCGATAAAGGAATTCTAATTTGCAGATCAAGCTATGGAATGACAATGGTTGCAAATAAATTTAAAGGAATTAGAGCAGCAAGTGTAACTGATGAAAAATTAGCAGAAGCTGCAAAAGCTGATGATGATATTAATGTAATTGCATTATCTGGGGACACAATGAATCTTGAAGAGTGTATTGATATTATAAATAAATGGCTAAATACACCATTTAAAGGTGGAAGATATCAAGAAAGATTGGATATGCTAGCTAAAATAGAAAATGAGAATATGAAATAGAGGTGTTAAAAATGTGGGGAGATATAGCAATAGCGTTTTTATTGGCATTTATTACAGCATTTATGATGACACCATATTCAATAAAATTAGCAAAAAAAGTAGGTGCAGTAGATGTACCAAAAGATAATAGAAGAATGCATCACAAATCAATACCAAAACTTGGAGGAATTGCGGTAATTGCAGGATTTGTAGTTTCATGTATATATTTATTAATTACAATGTCGATAGAAGATGCGTCTAAACTAAATTTATTTGGAAGACCACAATATGGTGTAAAATTAATTGGCTTTTTTGTAGGAGTACTAATATTAGGTATAACTTGCTTTATAGACGATACAAAAGGAATAAAACCGTTAACAAAGCTTACTGGACAAGTGCTTGCAGCTATTGCAGTTGTGGTGGCAGGAATTAGAATTGTAGATACAATTCCAATTTTTGATTCTGCAGTTGCAAATGAAGCAATAACTATTATTTTAACAATTTTATGGATTGTTGGAATAACTAATGCAATAAATTTAATGGATGGATTAGATGGTTTATCATCTGGAATAACAATGATTTCTTGTATTTCACTTTTAATAATCTTTTCACTTAATAATTCTCCATTAATTGCAATTATTATGATAACTGCATTAGGTGGAGCATTATGTGGATTTTTACCATTTAATTTTAATCCAGCTAAAACGTTTATAGGTGATACAGGTTCTAATTTTCTAGGATTTACATTATCAGTTGTTTCAATTTTGGGAGTAGCAAGAACATACACTGCTGTGGTAATTGTTCTGCCAGTTATAGTACTTGGGCTACCTATATTTGATACAATTTATGCGATCCTTAGAAGATTACATAATGGTAAATCTATAAAAGCAATATTTAAAGCAGATAAAGGACATTTACATCATAGATTGGTAAGAAAAGGATTTTCGCATAAACAATCTGTTTATATACTTTATGGAATAAGTGCTACATTTGGAATGTTTGCAGTAATATTATTCGAAAGTGGAATAATAAAAGCAATATCTTTTGCATTAATGGTTATAGCTGTAATTGCATTAGGATATAGAAGTTTTTCTAATTTACGTGGAGAAGAAGGATGTTCATATGAATGTTCAAATTGTAAATATATATATAATCCAAAGGTAGGAAATGAAACTGCTGGAATTGATCCAAATACAGAATTTTATGATTTACCAGATGACTGGAGATGCCCAGTATGTGGAGAAAGAAAAGATATGTTTATGCCAAGAGATGATATTTAACCTAAATTAAAGGTTTTATATATAAAAAATAAAAAAGGAGTGATAAAGATGTATGTTTGTTTAGCTTGTGGATATGTTTATGATCCAGAAAAAGGAGATCCAGATTCAGGGATAGCTCCAGGGACAGCATTTGAAGATATACCAGATGATTGGGTTTGCCCAATTTGTGGAGTAGGAAAAGATATGTTTGAAAAACAATAGAATTAAAATAAATCTGTTGAAGAACATAAAAATAAGCTTCAACAGATTTTCTATCTGTATAGAAAACTTATAAGAAAGCTATTGTATGTTATAAGGGGAACGATATGAAGAAGTTAAATATTAAGAAAAAAATATTATTTAATATAATAATGATAATAAATATTTTTATAATACCTAATTATACATTGGCACAAAATATCAATGGGAAGCAATATAATCCTGAATTTATTGCTACAATTGTAATTATTTCTTTATTAGAAATATTATTAATAATTTTTCTTACAATAAAAATTATAAAAGAATTTAAGAAAAAAACAAAAAATGAAAATATGAAAAATGTAAAAAGAGATATAGATTATTATAGAGAACTTATTAAAGAAAATGATTTAACACCAAGTGAAGTTGTACAGTTAGTGAAAGAAAATTTTGATTCTATTGAATTAGAAAATGTATTTATGTCAGCAATATTAGACTTAAAACTTAAGAATAAGATTGAAATTATTCAAGAAGAAAATACAAGTGATGATTGCAAAACAAAAATAAGAATATTAGATTTAAGTAAGAAACCTTATTTATTAGAAGATGAAAAAAATGTACTACAGTTTTTGAAAAAAGCAACAAAGTCAGATTATATAACTTTAGAAGATTTAAAATATTATATTGTAGAACACCAAGAAGAAGTTAAAAACTTAAGAGATAGTCTTATTAAAGAATCAAAGAAAAGAATATTAGAAAAAGGTTTATTTAATTTAGATAACTATAAGAAAAGAGAAACTAATTATTTTTATTTAATATTATGGAGTATATTTTTTTTAGCAACAATAATGATAATTTTGGCATGTTTAGCGAATCCTATAACTTACATATTAACGATATTAACATTAGTTATAGATATACAGGTAGGAATTATTTTATTTGATAGAGTGAAAAAATATAATAACGTGTTAACAGAAAAAGGAAGAAAAGAAAAAGAAAAATGGCTTGGATTTAAGAAGTATGTAGAAGATTATTCAATTTTAGATGAAAGAAAAGCAGAAGAAGTAGAATTATGGGATAATTATATGGTATATGCCACCGCATTGGGTGTTACAAAAAATATTAGAGAGCAGTTTAAAATGGCATATCCAGATTTGGAAGAATTTATTGTATTTTTAAAAAGTGATGAGACATGGAAAGGACGAGAAAAATGAAAAACGAAATAAAAAAATTTTTAGCATATAATGGAAGAGTTGCTGTAACATGTGCATTAACTACAGAATTAGTCGAACAAGCAAGAAATATACATGACTTAACTCCTGTAAGTACAGCAGCATTAGGAAGATTACTTACTATGGCAAGTATTATGGGCTCAGATTTAAAAGATGAAGAAGATAATATTACTTTACAAATAAAAGGTAATGGTCCAATAGGAACAATGGTTGCAATAGTAAATGGAAAAATGAAAGTAAAAGGAACAGTAAATAATCCATATGTTGATATACCACTTAATGAATTTGGTAAATTAGATGTAGGAATGGCTGTTGGAAATGATGGATTCTTAAATGTTATAAAAGATTTAGGATTAAAAAAGCCATATATTGGGATAGTTCCACTTTCTTCAGGAGAAATTGCAGAAGATTTTGCAAGATATTATGCGGAATCAGAACAAACAAAATCTGCAGTAGCTTTGGGAGTATTAGTAGATAAAAATGGTGTAAAATCAGCAGGAGGATATTTAGTATCAGCAATGCCAGATGCTACAGACGAAGATATTGCCAAATTAGAAAAAAATATTTTTGAAGCAGGAGCAATATCTAGAATGTTAGATGAAGGTTTAACATTAATGGAGATAGCAAAGAAGGTTACTGGGGATAAAGATGTTAGAATAATTGAAGAAAATATAAATCCAATGTATGAATGTGACTGTTCTAAAGAAAAAATGAAAAATGCATTATCAACAATAGGAAAAAAACAATTAATGGAAATTTTAGAAGAAGATGGACAAGCTGAATTAACATGCCATTTTTGTAATAAAAAATATATGGTTTCAAAAGAAGAATTAGAAGAAATGATAAAAAATTTAAAAGATGAAAAGAAAATTATAGATTTTCCAAATAAGAAAAATGAAAATTAAGTAATAAAAAAAATAAAATTGTATATAATAATATTAGGTGATTATTACGAAGATATCTTATATAAAATCAATTCATGATAAGACGAGTTTTAATTTTTTTAAGAATATCGGAATGTATGGAGTTGAATTAGATGATTTAGAGAATGTCGACAATACTTTAAATCATTTGATAAAAGAAAATTATACAACATTTTTTATAACGAATGAGGTTGCTGGTTATTCCGAAGATTTATTTAAAAAATATTATAATTCTAAAGATATTAATATAATAATTGCCAAAAATTAAATTGTGTAAAAATCTAAGATTTAGTTTCACAATTACCTTATAACTTAAGTAAAAGGTGAAAATTTTTAAGTGAATACACTTAAGAAAATAGCATATACTGTAATTATGGAGGATGAAATGTCTGTAAATAATAAGGTATATGCTAATTTTTTTGCTGAATTAGATAATTTTAATTATTCTGATGTAATTTTTTTATGTATTGGAACAAATAAAGTCGTAGGAGATAGCTTTGGTCCAATAATAGGAGAAATATTAAAAAATAATATTAAACATCCCAAAATTAATGTTATTGGAAATTTAAAATATAATGTTAATGCAAATAATATTATTAAAATTACTCAGAAAATAAATAAAAAATATTATAAGCCATATATTGTATCCATAGATTCTGCATTAGGAGATAAATTTTTAGTTGGAAAAATATATGTCTTAAAAAATAAATTAGATGTAGGAAAAGCATTAAAAAAAGACTTATGCAAAATAGGTGATGTATCAATAAAAGGTATAGTTGGAATTAATAAAAATGATTCAAAAGAAAATTTTAAAATATTGCAAAATGTAAATAAAGACTTTATATATGATTTATCACAAAAAACATCAAAATTTATAATTGAGAGTATAAAATTCCTAAATTTGTAAATTATTTATATAATAAAAAATACAAATTTAGGAGGATACATATGAAAATAAGAGAAAATGATAATATGGTATTAATAAAAAATTTACCATCAAATATAGTATCAGAAGCTTGGGTAGTTTTAAAACCAGGAGTTAAAAAAAGAGAAAAAGAGTTTATAAAAAAAGTCAAAAATAATAAAAAATGTTTAAATTCTGAAAAAGGATATATTGTAAAAGAAGCTGAAATGGTTATTACAGAATATTTAAAAGATATTACAGAAATAAAAAAGAATAGAAATTATGAGAAAATAATAAGAAAATATGAGAAGCTAAAAAAGATATCATTATCAACGATTATAATTTTAATATCTATAATTTTTATGCAAAATTTATTTTTTTAAACATAAAAGACCTCTGTTTTGAATATATTGTACAAATATATTACAAAGGAAGAGGTCTTTATTATATAATATGAAATTTCTCTGAACTTTTCTATTATATAATAAAAAATTGCTGTGCAATGTTGGCGAAATAACAAAGACGGGGCATGTAATTTTATAAAACTTTAATCATGTCCTTTTTGTCCTTATCTAAAAAAATAATTGGGAACTGGTAGTGTACTAAAGCTTAGCCATTATGGCAGATTGATTACACATGAATGGAGGAAATCATGGAAAGAGTTTTATCAACTGAAGAAAGAATAAAAAGAGCTGAGGAAGTATATAGAAATAAACAACAAGGAATATATTTAAATAAAAGGGAGAGTAGAAATAAAATCTCTAAATATAAGATAAAATTATTAAAAAAAATGTTAGTTCAAATTTTGATATGTCTTGCAATATATTCATTATTTTATTATTCGAAAAATAGTGAAGAACTTTTTTCTAAAGATTTTGTAAATAAAACTAAAGAAATTCTTGGGTATGATATTAATTTTAAAGAATTATATAACAATTTTACTAATTGGTTTTCAAGTCAAAATGTATTTGCGACAGATGAAAATCAAAATATTATAGATAATAATATCGAAAATACAATTCAAAATGAAATTTCAGAAAATATCGGAGGAGCAGAAGAAGAAAATAAAGAAGTAACTAACTTGTCACAAATGGAAATTGACGCTAATGATATAAAAAGTAAATATACTTTAATTAAACCATTACAAGGAACTATAACATCAAGATATGGACATAGAGAACCAACAACTAAAACCGTGCCTAAAGAACATACTGGAATAGATATTGCAGCAAATGTTGGAACAGTTATATATGCAGCTTTAGATGGTACAGTAAAAATAGCTTCAAGTGAAGGGGATTATGGAAAACACTTACGAATAGAAAAAGATGATGTTGCAATCTATTATGCTCATTGTAATAAATTATATGTAAAAGAAGGAGACTATGTAAAACAAAATCAACCTATAGCTGAAGTAGGAGCTACAGGTAACGTAACAGGGCCTCATTTACATTTTGAAATAAGAAAAAACGAAAGATATGTTGATCCAGATATGGTGTTAAAATTTTAAGAAAGAGTGATTTATGGAGTTTAAAATAGATATAAAAATTTTTTTAGTATTATTTTTGTTTCTTATATTTAAGCAATTAGAAATGTACATATTGTTTATGATTTTTGTAATAATTCATGAGTTTTTTCATTTATTAACAGGAATTATATTAGGATATAAAATAAAATCTTTAAAAATAGAAATATTAGGAATTTCATTAGGATTTTACGAAAATATTAATGAATATGATAATATAAAAAAAATATTAATTTTAATGATGGGACCAATTTCTAATATAATAATAGCATTAATTTTTGACTTTTTAAAATTACCTAAAATAGTCTATGTAAATTTAGTAATAGCAATATTTAATTTACTACCAGTATATCCATTAGATGGGGGACAAATCTTAAATAGAGTATTAAGAATAATATACGGAAGTATTGAAGCATATAAAATTACTAATTGGGTGAATACAATAATTATGAGTCTTATAACTGCAATTGCAAGTATAGCAATTTTATATGTTAGAAATATGTCAATAGTTATAATAGTTTTATTTTTATGGTGTTTAGTAATAAAAGAAAACAAAAAATTTAAAGAAATAAATAAATATTTTAAATATGTTCACAAACTGGACAAAAAAGGCCATTATAATATATAATAACTATGTAAAAAGGAGCGAAAACTATGGTTAATGAAACTATTTTAGTAGTAGATGATGAATCAAGAATGAGAAAACTAATTAAAGATTTTCTTGTACAAAAAGGATATAGTATATTAGAAGCTGAGGACGGAGAAAAAGCTTTAGAAATATTTGAAGAAAATAAAAACAAAATTAGTTTAATATTATTAGATGTAATGATGCCAAAATTAGATGGATGGTCAGTTTTACGCCAAATAAGACAAACATCTAAAGTTCCTATTATTATGCTTACTGCAAGAGGAGAAGAACAGGACGAATTATTTGGATTTGAACTAGGTGTAGATGAATATATTTCTAAACCATTTAGTCCTAAAATATTAGTTGCTAGAGTAGAGGCTATATTAAAAAGAACTAGAAAAGATACTAATAAAACAAAGGATTATGGCGGAATTGTAATAGATCCAGAAGGAAGAACTGTAAAAGTAGATGGAAAGCAAATTGAATTAAGTTTAAGAGAGTATGAATTATTAAAATATTTAGTGGATAATGAAAATATTGCGTTATCTAGGGACAAGATATTAAATAATGTATGGAACTATGATTATTATGGAGATTCAAGAACTATAGACAGTCATATAAAAAAGATTAGACATAAATTAGGGAAAAAAGGAAAATACATCGAAACAATGCGTGGAGTAGGGTATAAGTTCGAGGTAAAATAGTGATAACATTAAGAAATCTTCATAATTCTATACGTTATAAACTTTTTTTTACATTAGCAATAGCAGTTATAATGATAATAGCTTTTTTAATCTTATTAAATAACATAGTTTTAGAATCTTTTTATTTATATTCTAAACAAGGAGCATTAAAAAAGATATATGACGAAATAAATATGGAATATAATACAGCACAATCAGAAAAAACAATACAAAATACATTGTCAAATTATGCACTAAAAGGTGGATATGATATTTTATTAGAAACTCAAGATGGTATAAATTTATATACATCTAATGAAAATTTTATAGAAACTATGAATTCTATAAATGGGTTAAATGAACAATCCAAAAGAAATAATGTAATATATGCAAACAAAGATTTAAATATAAAGAAAGTAAAAGATCAAAGTAGTAATATAACATATATTTTACTTTCAGGAAAATTAGATAATAATTATAATTTATATATTAGGATGCCAATATCAACAATACAAGAAAGTGTAAAGATTTCAAATAATTTCTTATACTTAATTGGTGGTGTGACTTTAATTATAGCTGCAATTCTTATAACATTTATCAGTAAGAGATTTACAGAGCCAATACAAGAATTAAATGAAATAGCAGAAAAGATGGCTAAATTAGATTTTAGTAAAAAGTTTCATCCAAAAGATGTAGATGATGAAATCAATATGCTTGGAAAAAGTATAAATGTAATGTCAGATAAACTAGAATCAACCATAAAACAATTAAGAAATTCAAACATAAGACTTGAAAGAGATATTGAAGAAAAATCTAAGATTGAAGAGATGAGAACACAATTTATTTCTGATGTGTCACATGAATTAAAAACACCAATAGCACTTATACAAGGATATGCCGAAGGACTAGTTGAAAATGTTAATACTGATGAAGAAAACAGGAAATTTTATGCAGATGTAATATTAGATGAAGCAAATAAAATGGATAAATTAGTAAAAGAACTATTAGAATTAATGAAACTTGAATATGGCAAACGTGAATTCAGAAATGCAGATTTTAATATTATAGAATTAATTAGTGAAGTTATTAGAAAATCTAAAGTAATGCTAGATGAGAAAAATATAGAAGTAAGATTTGATCATCCGGAAGTTATTAATGTATATGCAGATGAATTTTATATAGAGCAAGTATTTACAAATTATTTTACTAATGCAATTAAACATGCTGATGAAGTATTAGGAGAAAAATACATAGAAATAAAAATAGAAAAGAAAAATGATAAAGTAAGAATTTATGTATTTAATACAGGAGAAAATATATCAGATGAAGATTTAAATAGAATTTGGAAACGTTTTTACAAAGTGGATTCTTCTAGAAATAGAGAAAATGGAGGAACAGGAATAGGTTTAGCATTAGTAAAAGCTATAATGAATAATTACAACAATGATTATGGTGTTGTAAATAAAGATACGGGTGTAGAATTCTATTTTGATTTAAGCATAGCTAAAAGTGAATAAATATAAAAATCGACAAATAATATATTATTTGTCGATTTTTGTATTACGAAAAAGCTTTACAAACATTAAAAATGAGAGTAATATAATTTAAACGTTTATAGGAATTTTTTATTCCAATTTAAATTTTAAATCAATGATAAAATTGCAATTTTATTTCAAAACTTAACCTAGCAAGGTGGTGGTCACAATATGTAATTGTAGTCACAAAAATTTAATTATTTTATCTTTAATAATTACATCAGTAATTTTTATATTTTTAGATCAAAAAGTTTTTTATAATTTTAATCAAATTTTTGATAATTCTTTAGAAATTACAATTCCAGATAAAACAGAAATTTATATAGAAAATAAAATCGAAGACAAAAATATTTTTAATCAATGGAAGTTAGAAATCCCAAAGATAAATTTAAGTGCAAATATACAAGAAGGAACAAGTATGCAGGTAATGAATAAAAATATCGGACATTTTGTAGAAACAAGCAAGGAAAATGGAAATATAGGATTGGCTGCACATAACAGAGGATATAAAGTAAATTATTTTAAAAATTTAAAAATGTTAAAAAAAGGCGATTTAGTTATATATACATATAAAGGGAAAAGTAAAAATTATATTGTAAATTCGTCTGAAATAATAAAAGATACAGATTGGTCAAAATTAAATAAAAGTAGTATGGACAAATTAACGATGATTACTTGTGTGGAAGATAAACCGAATTATAGATTGTGTGTGCAAGCAATACTTAAAGAAAATTAAATATGGAGGTAAAAAATGAAAAATATATTAATTAAATTTATTGCTATATTTGCAATTATATTATTTGTTACAAATATAATTAATATTTATAGTTTTGCAAATATAGAAAGTAAAAATTTATATAGCAAAGGAAATTGTGGAAGACTTTTAAAGAAAGGTGATATTGTAGTAAAAACCAGTATTGTAGTATATAAAAAAGATGGTAAAGAATATCCGGCCTATTGTTTAGATAAAACTAAACAAGGAGTGGATGAAGAAATAAGTTATTCAGTTAAGTTAGATGGATTAATAAAAAATGTGTATATATGGAAGGCAATTATCAATGGATATCCATATAAAACTCCAGAAGAAATGGGATGTGAAACAATAGGAGAAGCATTTATGGCAACTAAAATGGCAGTATATTCAGTTTTGTATAATTATAAAATATCTGATTTTTCTCCAATAGGAACTGCAGGAGAAAGAACTTGGAATGCATTAAAAAATATATTAGAAAAAGTTAATGATGGTGATGATACACAGATATCTTCTGATATAAATATAACTGAAGAAAAAAGTGAATGGAAAACAGATAACAAATTAGAAGGATATATAGTAAAGGACTATAGTGTAAGTAGTCAAGCTCCAATGGATTCATATAATATTGAATTAGAAGAAAAAACAGAAGGAACGAAAATACTGGATGTAGATAATAAAGAGAAAAATAAATTTAATAAAAATGAGATGTTTAGAATAGCAGTTCCAATAAATGAATTAAGTAGTGGAGGAAAAATAAAAATAAAAGCAACTGCAAATGTGGAAACAAAACCAATATTTATAGGCAGAGCTGCAAATTCAACAAATCAAGATTATGCGATTACAGGAATAACATATGAAGAAGGTGAAGGTTATATACAAAGCGAATATAGTAAAAATAATACTAAGATAAAAATTATAAAATTAGATGAAAATGGAAAAACAAAACTTAAAGGAGCGGTTTTTCAGTTATTAGATAAAAATAAAAAAGTATTAGTTTCAGAAATAAAGACTGATGAAAATGGAGAAGCTATTTTGAATAATATAATTCCTGGTAAGTATTATATAAAAGAGATTAAATCACCATTGGGATATATAAAATATGATAAAGAGATAGAAATTAATACTGAATTTAATGATGAATTAACTATTACAATAAAAAACAGAAAAGAGGATATTCCAGAGTTTGAAACAAACAAAAAAAGTGTAGAATTAAAGAAATTACCTAAAACAGGAATGTAAATTGAAAAGTCTAAGTTTATATTAATTTCATTGACAGATAAACCTCAAAAATATATAATTGTTTAAGAAAAATGAGTAAAACCAAAGATGAATGGGAAATATTCCAATAGGAGGATCTGTAATGAAATTTAAAGAAAGAAAAAACAATGTCAAAACAAAAAGAATAGTAATTATAGTAGCTATAATACTAATACTTATAGCAATTATTGTAGGAATAGTAATAGCTATAAATAAGAGTAAACAAAACTATACAGTCGAAAAAATATCAGAAGATGATGTTAAATATTATAAAGTAATTAGTAATGGTAAATCCGGAATTATAGATAGAGATGGAAATGAAATAATTCCAGCAGAATATAACACAATAAAAATGCCAAATCCTACTAAGCCAATTTTTGTATGTGTATATGATTATGATGGTGCAACAGGTAGCTATAAAACGAAAGTACTTAATGAAAATGGTGAAGAGATTTTATCAGAATATTCAGATGTAAATACTATTGAAATAAAAGAAATCGTAAGTAATATTCCTTATGAAAAAACTGTACTACAATATAAACAAGATAATAAATATGGTCTAATAGATTTTGAAGGAAAACAAATAACAAAGCCAGAATATGACGAAATAAGAAATATGCCATATAGAGAAGGAGAAATAATTGTAAAAAAAGATGGTAAATATGGTGTAATAAGCATAAATGGAGGACAGTTATTAGATTTTAAATATGATGTTATAAATGGTGATAATTATTATAGTAATGATAGACAATATGAACTTGATGGATATATTGTAGGTGTTACTCAAGAAGATAAAACACAATATGGTTATATAGATTATAATCGCCAAGTAGTTTTGGATACAGTGTTCGATAAGATATACAGAATAAATAATGTAGAAGATGATGACAATATATACTTAATTACAGAAAAAGATAAAAAAGTACAATTGTATAAAAATAATAAATTATTATTAGATAATGATTATCAATCTATAAATTATGATGAAGAAAGCAAATTATTAATAGTTCAAAAAGATAATAAATATGGCGTTTTAGATTTAGAAGGAAAACAAATAATGAATGTTGAATATGATTCATTAGATATACCAGGTCAATATATAGTCGCTAGTAAAGATGGACTTACTAAAACATATACTTTATCTGGAGAAGAACAATCTAGTTCAGAATTTGCAAGTATAATAAATACAGAAAATGAAAATTATAAAATAACTATTGATCAAAATAATAATTATGGTGTAATTTCTGCTAATAATGCTGTACTTATTAATAATCAATATTCTTATATTCGATATTTATATGGAGATTATTTTGTAGCCGGAGGAAAAGAAGGAAAATCTGGAGTAATAAATAGCAATGGAGAAGAAATCTTGCCACTACAATATGAAGTTATAAAAAGAATAGATGATACTGAAATACTAGAGGCTATAAACGAAGATGTATTAGAATTATATAATAAAGATATGCAATTAATAGTACAAATGCAAAATGGAAAATTAGATGCAACAAATGATTATATAAAAGTATATTCAGAAATAGATACAAGTTATGTGGGAAAAGATGGAGTAGTTAAATCAGCTAGTGAGTTATTCCCTGATAACGAAATATATGCAGACAAACAAAATGGAAAATGGGGATTTGTTGATAAGGCTGGAAATGTTATAATTGATTATCAATATGAAAAAGCCACAGACTTAAATTCTAGAGGATTTGCAGGAATTAAACAAGATGGTAAATGGGGCGTAATAAACAAAAATGGAGAAATAATATTTAAACCAGCATATAATATCCCTATACAAAATGGAGAACCTTATTTTATTGGAAAATATTATAGAATAGTTTCAGGTTATGATGAAGCTTATTTTACAGATGAAATAGGAAAATAAAAATATTTACAAAAGATAATAGGACGTCGTAATACGTCCTATTATCTGACTTAAAAGAAAGGAAGATGGAAATGTACCAAGAATTTGGAATAAGTAAAGAAGTAGAAGATTTAGCAAATATTTCAGAGAAAGAAGTAGAAGCTGTATTTAAAGAGATAAATAGAACATGTGAAAAAAACAGTTTAAAAGTATTAAAGGCTTTTCAGTCAAATAATTTATCAGAAATACATTTAGGTAGCACAACAGGATATGGATATAATGATATTGGAAGAGATACAATAGAAAAAATATATGCAGAAATATTTAAAGCAGAAGATAGTTTAGTAAGAAACCAATTTATTTCTGGAAGTCATGCATTAACAGTAACATTATTTGCATTGTTAAGACCTGGTGATACATTATTAAGTATTACAGGAGAACCATATGATACATTACATGAAGTAATAGGAATAAGAGAAAATCCAAGTTCATTAAAAGCATTTAATATAAATTATGAGCAAATTGATTTAGTACATAATGAATTTGACTATGAAAAGATAAAAGAAACTTTAAAAAATAAAAAAATAAAAGTAATAGAAATCCAAAGATCAAGAGGATATTCTACAAGAAAAGCTATAACAATAAATCAATTAGAAAAAGTTATAAAAGTAATAAGAGAAATAGATAAAGATGTAATAATAATGATTGACAATTGTTATTGCGAATTTGTTACAGATAAAGAACCAATAGAAATAGGAGCAAATATTGCAGTAGGATCATTAATAAAGAATTTAGGAGCAGGTATTGCACTAAATGGTGCTTATGTTGTAGGAGATAAGAAATTAATAGAATTAGTATCTGAAAGATTAACTCTTCCTGGAGAAGGAAAAGAAGTTGGACCTTCACTTAGTGCTAATAGACAATTTTTACAAGGATTATTTTTTGCGCCAAGTGTAGTTGCAAGTAGCTTAAAAATAGCTGTATTAACAAGTAAAATGTTAGAAAAATTAAATTATAAAGTAGAACCAAAATTTGATGATATTAGAGCAGATATAGTTCAAACAATAGAATTTGGAAATCCAGAAGATTTAATTAAATATTGTCAAGGAATTCAAGCAGGTTCACCAGTAGATTCTAATTCTATTGCTGAACCAGGAGATATGCCGGGCTATGAAGATAAAGTAATTATGGCTGCAGGAGCATTTACACAAGGTTCTTCAATAGAATTATCTTGTGATGCACCAATAAGAAAACCTTATATTGCCTATCAACAAGGTGGTTTAACATATGAATATGGTAAATTAGGTGTATTAAAAGCAATAGAAAATATAATAAGAAATAGGAAGTAGAAATATGAATGTGATAGTAATTGGAGGAGGCCCTGCAGGTATGATGGCTGCAATATCATCAGCAAGGCAAAAAAATAAAGTAATATTATTAGAAAAGATGAATACTTGTGGAAGAAAATTGCTTATTACAGGAAAAGGAAGATGTAATATAACAAGTAGTTTATCAATGGATAAGTTTATAGAAAATACTCCTGGAAATGGTAAATTTTTATATAGTGCGTTTAAGAATTTTACAAATAAAGATATATTGGAATTATTAAAACAAAATGGAGTAGAGGCAAAAGAAGAAAGAGGAAATAGAATGTTTCCGGTTTCAGATAAATCAATGGATGTACTTAATGCATTTATAAAGGAAATGAAAAAATATAATATAAATGTAATTGAACAAGCAGATGTTAGGCATATTTTAACTAAAGATAATAAAGTAACTGGAGTAAGATATATTGATAAAAAGGATAATGAACCAAAAGAACTGTTAGCAGATAAAGTGATTTTAGCCACAGGAGGAAAAAGTTATCCAAATACCGGCTCAACTGGTGATGGATATAAAATGGCGAAAGAATTAGGACATACTATTAAAAAAGTACAAGGTTCATTAGTTCCTCTAACTGTAAAAGGTTATGATTTGGAATTATGTACAAGAATGCAAGGTTTATCTTTAAGAAATATTGGAATGCAAATTGAGGATATAACCAAAAACAAAGTGATATATTCTGATTTTGGAGAATTGCTTTTTACACATTTTGGAGTGTCAGGACCAACAGTATTAAGTAGTTCAGCACATTTATTAAGATACAAAAATATAGAAAATTTATTAAAAGAACAAAAGGTTGTATTAAAAATAGATTTAAAACCAGCACTAGATATGCATAAACTTAATTTAAGAGTTTTAAGGGATTTTGAAGAGAATAAAAATAAACAGATAGTACATGCTATTGATAAATTATTGCCTAAAAAAATGATAGAGCCTGTATTAGAAAAATCAAAAATTAAAAAAGAGAAAAAGGTAAATGAAATTACAAAGATAGAAAGAGAAGAATTAATTAAAACTATAAAACAATTTGAATTAACAATTACAGGCTTTAGACCTATAGAAGAAGCAATAGTGACCAGTGGTGGAATAAATATAAAAGAAATTAATCCAAAGACTATGGAATCCAAATTAATAAGTGGATTATACTTTGCGGGTGAAATAATTGATGTTGATAGCTATACTGGTGGATTTAACTTGCAAATTGCGTATTCTACAGGATATACTGCAGGACTAAATAATGACTAATAGAAAGGAAACTTTAAAAATATAATATGAGAGAATTTAAAACAATAGAAAAAGAAGAAAAAAGTGAAATAGTAGAAAAAAAATCAAAGTTTATAGGAACAATTTGTCCTGTACAAAGTGAAGAAGAGGCTGAAAACAAAATTAAAGAAATTAAGAAAAAATATTATGATGCTAGACATAATTGCTTTGCGTATAGAGTGTTAAAAGAAGAAAATGTAATAGAAAGAAGTAGTGATGATGGAGAACCATCTGGAACTGCTGGTGCACCTGTGCTTAATATTTTAAAACAAAAAAATATTTGCAATGTTCTAGTTATAGTAACAAGATATTTTGGAGGAATATTACTAGGTACGGGAGGTTTAGTAAGAGCTTATTCACAAGCAACAGAGAATGTAATAGAAAATAGTAATTTAATAAATAAAACAAAAGGAATAGAAGTAAAAATAGTTTTAGAATATAAAGATTTAGAGAAAATGAAATATTTTTGCAGAATGAATTCTTTAAATATAATAGATATAAAATATAATGAAGATGTAACATTAAAAATAGAAATTAAAGAAGAAGATAGAAATATTTTTGAAAATAAAGAAAAATTAAATTTTAATATCAAAGAATATATGGTAATAAAAGAAAGATATATTTAGAAAAATGCATGCAACAACTATAATTACAAATATTTCCAAAAATACTTGAAAAAATTTCCAAAAATCACTTGCAAAAAATGGAAAAACAGAATATAATTTGAACTGTAAAATATTTACAAATTTATTACTAGGGGGAAGAAAATTGAAAGATAAGATTACCATATTGATTGCTGATGATAATATAGATTTTACAAGAACATTATCAGCATATCTAGAAAAAACGGAGGACGTTGAAGTTGTTGGAATTGCTAAAGATGGAAATGAGGCATTAGAAATAATGCAAGGAACTCATCCAGATATATTACTATTGGATGTAATAATGCCACATTTAGATGGAATAGGAGTACTAGAAAAATTAAATGAGTTAACTATGAACAAGAAACCAATTTGTATAATGTTATCTGCTGTAGGGCAAGATAAAATAACACAAAGGGCAATAGCGTTAGGAGCACAATATTATGTAGTAAAACCATTTGATATAGAATTATTAATAAAAAGAATTAAACAATTAAAATATTATCAACCAGCACAAAACAATAATAGTTTTATTGCCAGGGAAAACAAACCACAATATATAGATATTTCCCCAGAAAATAAAAGAAATTCAAATAATTTAGAAGCATTAGTTACAAATATGATTCATGAAGTGGGAGTACCGGCACATATAAAAGGATATCAATATTTAAGAGAAGCTATTATAATGGTAGTAAATGATATAGAAGTAATAAATCAAATAACAAAACAATTATATCCCGATATAGCTAAAAAATTCCATACAACACCAAGTAGAGTAGAAAGAGCAATTCGTCATGCAATAGAAGTCGCTTGGAGTAGAGGAAAAGCAGATGAAGTAGAAAATATATTTGGATATACTGTTTCTGCAAGCAAAGGCAAACCTACAAATTCAGAGTTTATTGCAATGATTGCAGATAAGTTAAGACTTGAATTAAAAACAGCTTAACATTTTAGCAAACCATAGAAGCGCAAGATATACAATATTGGAAAAAATAATCACTACTATGCCTATTAAAGGTATATGAAAAAATATATTGATTTAGTGAAAAATCCGCTACTAAACCAATAAATGAAATAGTCAAAAAACAATAAACTTTTCTTATTCATTGGTTCATGTTTTGAATATTTATAACATGAATTTTTGAAAAAGGAAAGTTTTTTTGATGTTAGAGCAAATTTATTATGATGTAGATAAATTTTTTGATTACTGTGCAAGTAAGAACTTATCAACAAAAACAATAGGGAGTTATGAACAAACTTTAAGATTATTAGCACAATATTTAAAAGATAATTATAAACTAAAGTCAGTATGAGATAAAAAGTGCTTATACATTAGAGAATATATACAAGAAAAATAATATTTTAGAAAATAAATTAGATAATGGTCAAAATGTGAAACTAACTGTAATAAGGTAGTAAAGCGAGAAAAATATTAAAATATACAGAAAATTAGGGAATTTATTGATTTGTAATTTGAATAGAATTATTGTAAAATACTACCAACCTTTCGCTTAAAGGTAGAAAGGAGGATAGTAAATTATGACTTCATACGATTTGATTTGGCAATTGATAGATATGCTTTTAGCAGAAAAATCAAAAGCTGAAGAAACAAACGAAGACAAAGACTAGGAGTATACAATACATAGTCGGAAGTAGAAGTGAAATTGCAGTTCGCTTCTGTTTTTTTTAGGCAAAAAAATAGTATGTGCAATTGCAGTACACATACTGATAGCAAATTGACTTCATACGATTAAAGACACATTTGCTTAAGCTACTTATATATTAGCATAGAAACTAATAAAAGTCAAATTATTCCTCTAAGTTTTCTAATCCATATTCTTCGAAATTTTATAGTTCATATTTTATAATTTGATTGTAAAAATCCGCTTATATCAATAAATATAAAAACTATTGCATTGATAAAAAAAATATAGTATTTTAAAAAAACAAAAAAATTTAAACTTTTTGTATTAAAAAATAATCTAATAAAGTGTAAATGAAAAAATATAATTAATTATATAAAAATAGGGGGAAAAAGTGCTAGCAAAGAACCAATTAGAAGAAATATTAACAGAATATGTAACAGAAAACAAAGAAAAATTCTATAGAATGGCTTTTCAATATGTAAAGAATGAGGATCAGGCCTTGGATATTGTACAAGATGCAATTATAAAAGCATTAACAAATTTGCATAAGTTAAAAAAAGAAGAATACATAAAAACATGGTTTTATAGGATTTTAATTAATGAATGTTTACAAGCAATAAAGAAAAATAAAAAAGAAAATACATTTAATATAGATGAATATAATCTTTCTACAAAAGATGACAATATAGCTGAAGTGATTGATTTGTATACTGCAATAGATAAATTAAATCCAAAGCTAAGAACTGTAATAGTTTTAAGATTTTTTGAAAGTATGTCATTAGAAGAAATTTCCAAAATAACAAAAGTCAATATAAGTACTACAAAATCAAGACTATACAAAGCAATTAAAGAATTAAAAATATTGATAAGAAAGGAAAAATAGAATGAAAAAAATAAAAGAAAGTAAAATGATATATGAATCCATAAAAATACCTGAAAAATTAGAATATAAGGTAAATAATGCATTAAGAATAAATAAAAATAAAAGTAGATTTTATATTAATAGAGTAGTAACAGTATGTAGTTCAGTTTGTTTACTTTTTATATTATTATTAAATGTTAATCCAAGTTTTGCGAATACAGTGAATGATATCCCAGTAATTGGAAAGATAACGTCAATTTTCACAATAAGGGAATACTTTAAAGAAGATGATTCAGAAATAATAAATGTAAAAGAACCAGCAATAATTACAAATAATAAAGATGTAGAAGAAAAAATAAATAATATTATTGCAAATAAGATTAAAGAATTAGAAAAAGAATCAGAATTATCAGTAGATGAGATAAAAAAGGAAATAAATTATAAAGATAGAAGAGGTAGTATATATCCAAAAGTAAATGTAAGAATTGATTATGAAATAAAATATAATCAAAATAATATTTTATCATTTGTTTTAATAAAAGAAGAAGGTATAAATACTACATCAAAAGATCTATATACATATAATTTTAATTTAGAAAGTGGAAATGAAATTACACTTGAGGAATTATTAGGAAATAATTATGAAGATACTATAAATAAAGAAATAAGAAATCAAATTGCCGAAAGGGAAGAAAAAGATAAAAATCAGTTATTTTTTAATGAAAATGATAATATAGATAATTATTTTAAGGGAATATCGAAAGATCAGAATTTTTATATAAATGAAAATAAAAATCCAGTGGTTGTTTTTAATAAATATGAAATAGCTCCTGGATATATGGGAATACAAGAGTTTGAGATAAAGGATGAAGAAAAATGAAAAGTAAAAAAAGAATAAGAAAAGGAAGAATAATTTGCTGTACTTTAATAATAATTTTTATAATACTTGCAACTCATTTTAGTTTTGGATTTTTAAAGCCTAAACCAGTTATTCAACTAAGAGGTAAAGCTACTATAGAATTACCGGTGAAAAGTAATTATGTAGAAGAAGGCGTAAATGCAACATATAAAGGTGAAGATATTAGTAACAAAGTTCAAGCAATAGGAAATGTTGATACAGATCATATAGGTGAATATAAAATAAATTATGAATTTGAAAAGTCTGGAAATTTAGAAAGAACTATTAAAGTAGTGGATTTAGAAAAACCTAAAATAGAATTAAAAGGTAGCAGAATAGTTAATTTGACAAAAGGAACAAGCTATGAAGAAGATGGATATAAGGCTCAAGATAATTATGATGGTGATATAACTAATAAAGTAACAAAAGAGCCAATAAAGGTAAATGATTTTCAAGATAAAATTATTTATCATGTAACAGATTCATCTGGAAATGAAACTACAGAAGAAAGATATATAAATTATACAGAGAAAAGCGGAAAAAGTGTTATATATTTAACATTTGATGATGGACCAAGCAGGTATACAACTCCAAAAATATTAGATATATTAAAAAGTGAAAATGTTCCAGCAACATTTTTTGTGTTAGATTACGATAAGAAAAAAGAACAAATATTAAAAAGAGAAGTAGAAGAAGGACATAGTATTGGAATACATGGATATTCACATGAATATAGAAAAATTTATAAATCAGAAGATACATATATGAGAAATATAAAAGATTTACAAAATAAAATTAAAGAATCAACAGGTATAAATACTAATATTACTAGATTCCCAGGAGGAAGCTCAAATACAGTTAGTAAATTTAATCCAGGAATTATGAGTAGATTGTCTAGAGAAGTGTTAAAAGAAGGTTTTTTATATTATGATTGGAATGTCAGCTCAGGAGATTCCGGAGATGTTAGAACAAGTGAAGGAGTATATAAAAATGTTACAAAAGGTTTAAGAAAAGGAAGGAATAATATAGTACTTATGCATGATTTCGCAAATAATAAAAAAACAGTAGAAGCTCTTAGAGGAATAATTGAATATGGAAAGAAAAATGGATATGAATTTAAGAAAATAACTAATGAAACACCTATGGTAACACAAAAAATATTAAACTAAAAAATTATTGTATATATAAAATGTCTATGATAATATAACATTAATGTGAAGATTCAACATAATCATCAACAATGTTTGATGGTGCTTATATATCCAAAATATAATTATAGAGGAGAGAATATTATGAAAGGGAAAGCATTAAAAGATTTTTGGGTTCGGATGGAATCCGGAAGTTCTACAGTAACAGGTTCATTTATATATTTAAAACCTAATTTTCCTAATGGAAAAAAAGAACCTGAAATAGTATTTGATTGTGGAACTTTTTTGACAGACGAATATAAAGTTTTAAATAAAGATTTTATATGTAATCCGTCAAAAATTTCATATGTTTTTGTTACCCATGAGCATATAGATCATATGGGGAGATTGGCAGGTTTTTATCACCAAGGATATTCTGGAAAAGTATATGCTTCAGAATATACTGTAGAAATAATTAAAAGTACAGCTTTAAAAAATTATTTTTGCAGTAAAAGAAAAAAAGAAGAACCAGTACATGATGAAGAAGACGCTATGAAATTAATAAATAGTTCCCGTATAGTAGAATTAAATAAAACTATGGTTTTAGACGAAAATGTAGAGATTATTGCATATAATAATTCACATACTAAAGGTGCTGTTATGTATAAAATTATATATAAATATGGGAATCATAGGATAAGAATTCTTATAACAGGAGATTATAAAAAGAAAAGTATATTTGGAAAATCATATTTCCCAAATGATGAGAAATATGACCAACCAATAACTATAATCACTGAAGCTACAAATGGTGCTAAAAATAGACCAGTACCTATATTTGAAAAAGAATTCAAAAAGGCTATATACGAAGGAAAATCTGTATTATGTTCTATTGTTGGTGGTGAAAAATTTGAAGATCCACTATATATTATTAAAAATATGCAACAGGAGGGATTAAGCACTGAAATACCGATTTATTTAGAGGTAAAGAAGTCATTTTCTTTAAAAAATGTAAATCCAAATGTTATACCATTTAATTTTAATTTGGTAAATAATTCGAATGATCGAAAGATAGCGCTATATGAGAGTAGAAGAAAAATCATTATTATTTCTAATAATGGTGCAATTCAATATTACCTTCCTTTGATTATAGGTAAAGAGTCTTGGACTATTTTTTTCCTTAATCATTCATTTAAAGGATCTTTGGCAGAAAGATTAATGGTGGAAAAGGGAAGTCAGGTAAAGATTGGTAATAAAGAATATAAAAAGATAGCAACTGTTTTTCATAGTGATGAATTTTCATTACATTACTATATTGATGAAATTAAAGAATTAATCAATGGATTTACAAATGTAAATGCTGTATTTTTGGGGCATGGAGAAAGTGAGAGTAAGGAAAAAGCCCAAGAAGAATTAAAAAAGAAGAAAGGTTTAAATGTTTTAATTCTTAAAAGAGGTGAGGCTTTTAAAATTTACGAAGATAAGGTTCGGCATTCAAAGTAAAAATGTGCGAAAAATAGAGGAAGTTTATAATATAAGCTTCCTCTAAAATTTTGCTCTTAAGTATTAAGAGTTTGACAAAGATAAGCCTAGATAATATAATATTGGCGTAATTTTAAAAAGGGGAGAAATGATTTGATAAATGTATTACAATTTAGGCATTATACACATTCAACTCAATTCTTAAGAAAAAGATATAAATACTTAATATTAAATAAAATAATAAGAATAAATGGTCCGTAAAACTTTCAAAAAAATTAAGATAAATTTGAAAGGAGAGAGTTTTTATGTGGTTATTATTCGCAACAATAACTGTATTATTGTGGGGAACATCAGAAACAATATTTAAAAAAGTATCAACTATAGAAAAATATAGTGTATTAAAATTAATATCATTTAATGGAATTATTTTAGGAATTTGTGCAATAGTGTTTATGCTTATAACTAGAACAGAAATAAATTTACATATATTAATAACATATTTACCAGTAGCGTTAATATATATTGCATCAATGTTTTGTACATATAAGGCAATGACATTAGTTAAAGTATCTATATTATCACCACTTCAAAATTCATCATGTGCAATAACAACAATACTTTGCATATTTTTATTGAAACAGGAAGTAGGAATTCCACAAATTATAGCAATAGCTTTAATAATAATTTGTATGATTTTACTTTCAATTAATAAAGATGAAGTATTACGTTTGGAATCAGGAGATAAAGAAGCTGATAAGAAAAATGCTAAAAGAGCATATTTGTTATATTTAAAAGGAATTGCATTTGCTTTAGGCTATTGGTTTTTAGATGGTATTGGATCATTTATGGATGATTATACATTAGAAGCTAATTTATCAGCAGAACAAGTAATAATTGCATATTCATTTATTTATGGAATAATTGGAGTTATTTGTGCTATCATTGTAAAGTTTAAGGATAGAGATTATAAATATACAAAAGTTAAGGAAAACAAATTAAAATTACTAGGAACATTAGTAGAAACTGCAGGACAATATACATATATTTATGCATTTGCTTTTGGTGATGCAGCTTTGGCTTCACCATATATTGCAGCATATAGTGTTGTTACAGTAATATTGTCTAGGATATTCTTAAAAGAAAAATTAAGTAAGAAACAGTATGTTTTAATTGCTTTAATACTTGCTGGAATGATTACTCTTTCAATAGAATAAGATTTTTTAGATAAGCATGTGGACATATGTAACGTTGTACGTTTGGACACTTAAAAATTGGAGATTTTATAATAAAAGAAAACGCCCTCATACCACAGTAAAGTGGTCTGAGGGTGTTTTTTGGAGGAGAGTAGCATATATAAAATGCTTATTTACTACTCTTTTGTGAGGAGATGCATTAACTCCAACCTTTTGTTAAAGGACTCCTCAATTCCCTTGGTAGCGCCGATATAAACCATCAGTGCTTTTGGCAAAGTATCATCAAGCTGAACGATTTTGTAATTTCTTACAAGACCATTTATTGATGAGTTGAGCATATTGAACGTAGTTAAGTCATTGCTGTTAACATCCGGCCGAACAAAAAGTTTTATATTTAAATTTGTCCTGTCACCGACAGCAGCTAACTGTAATTCATTATGCGTGACAGTTAGGCACTGCTTGATTTTTACCATGCCGAAGAGATTAAGTAAATCTTCTGTGATTGCTGGAACATCCTCATCAAGGGGAATTGGAAAGATAAAACTTTTTGTGCAATCTTCCAGATTCTCGTTGACTGGAATTTCCGATTTCTGCATAAGATCCATTTTTGTAATAGGCTGTACGCAGATTTTAATGCACTTTTTATCAGATGAAAAAATAAATCCGTATTTTTCTCTGTCAAATGCATTAAATAGGGTAATTTTTTCGGCAAGCTGTTCACTAAAATCAGACAAACCGAATGAAATTGTGAACAGTAGGGCGCCATGTTTTTCCATCTTCAAAAAAAGACGAAAATAATCATGAGATATATGAATTATGCATTCATTATCCCGAGCTTCATTTAAGCAATTGCATGTTGCACGCAGAAGCTCTTCTTCTTTTTCTGTAACGGATAATTCCAAGGTGTTTTCATAAGTATTTGCCATAATTTTTCCTCCTTTTTTCAATATAATGGCAACTATAATTATACCATAAAGTGCCAACAAAGTAAACATAATGCAAAATAATCGTTTACTATTGCTTGAAAATGTGATAAAATATAGTCCTACACAAAAAACACCAAGGAGGTAATCAGTATGAAAGAAAAGGCACAATTGTGTTATACGGATGAAGCGCTGGGGGGACAAATGTTGGTAACATTCATTGACCCAGATCAATATCGGGAGCTCCATATGATTTCCACTTCAAGAACAGAGCATCTAAAAGATGCAATAAGCGTCTTAGAAGAGGGGGATGGAGCAATATATATTTCATACAGAGCTTTAGCTAAGTCTAATAAAAAAGTGTATATCGGTTGGTCTTACAAAGAACCAATCCCGGGGAAACCACTTGATATAAGAGGATTCGCGGCTCATGAAATAGATGAGGAAATTTTAGACGGAAGGAAGCCCGATGAAAGGTGTATTCATCTGAACATTTTAAGAAACCTTAAGAAAGGATTTCTTAAATATGGAAATGTGTGGATCGTCGACGCCGAAGTAATCGGTGAAGACGCAACAGCTGTAATTCAGCTACGCTAAGAGAAGCTCTGGATATTACAAAAACACGTAATGTCCAGAGTTTTTCTTATTGTATAGGAAAATTAATTTCAAACATGAAAAAATATAAAACATATATATAAAATTAAGAAAATCTAAATTGATATATATATAATAGAATGATATAATCTGCTAGGAAAAAGATATAAGAAAGAGTGAAAAAAAGTGGAAAGATATAATCCTGAATATAGTAATGGACTAAGTTATGAACAAGTAAATAAAAGAAAAGAAGAAAAAGCCATAAATTATGACACTACAATAAAAACTAAAAGCATAAAATCTATAATTGTTTCAAATGTATTTACTCTATTTAATATAATAAATTTTATATTAGCTTTATTAGTATTTTTAGTAGGAGCATATAAAAATTTATTATTTATAATTATCATAATTTTAAATACATTAATAAGTACTATCCAAGAAATACATTCCAAAAAGACCGTAGATAAATTATCATTTTTAGCCCAAACAAAAACAAAAGTTGTAAGAGAAGGAAAGATAGAAGAGATTAGTAATTTTGAACTAGTATTAGATGATGTTATAGAATTAGATGCAGGAAATCAAATTCCAACAGATAGTATTATTTTAAATGGTGAAGTAGAAGTAAATGAAGCACTTCTTACTGGAGAACCAGATAATATAATAAAAAAGGCTGGAGACAAATTGCTTTCAGGAAGTTATATAGTAAGTGGTAGATGTAGAGCGAAAGTAGAACATTTAGGAGCAGATAATTATATTGCTAAAATTTCACATGAAGCAAAGCAAAAAAGAAAAGTAAATTCAGAAATAATGAAATCACTTAATAAAATAATTGCAACTATATCTGTTTTAATACTTCCAGTAGGAATATTATTATTTTTAAATCAACTAGGATTAGAAGGGAATAACATAAAATCAGCAATAGTAAGTACAGTTGCAGCATTAATTGGAATGATACCAGAAGGACTAGTTTTACTTACAAGTACAGTTTTAGCAGTAAGTGTAACAAGGCTTGCTAAAAAGAAGGTACTAGTTCAAGAATTATATTGTATAGAAACATTAGCAAGAGTAGATGTATTATGCTTAGATAAAACAGGAACTATAACAGAAGGAAAAATGCAAATAGAAAAAATAGTTCCACTTAATAATCATAAAAAAGATGAATTAGAAAATATATTAAAAATAATTAGTAAATATTCAGAAGACAATAATTCAACTATGGAAGCTATAAAAAGTAAATTTACAGAAACTATAGAAGAAATTAAAATATTAAAAAAATATCCTTTTAAATCAGATAATAAATGGTCTGGAATTACTACAGAAAGTGAAAGTTATATTCTAGGAGCTCCAGAAGTTCTTATGAATAGTACTTCTGAAATAGAAAAATATATAGAAGATTACAGAGTTTTAGCTATTGGTAAAACAAAAAGTAAGATAGAAGATAAAAAATTACCAAATGATTTGGAAATAGTAGGAATTGCACTAATATCTGATATAATAAGAAAAAATTCAAAAGAAATATTAGAATATTTTGATAAGCAAGGAGTAGAAATAAAGTTAATATCAGGAGATAATCCAATAACTGTATCAAAAATTGCTAAAAAAGCAGGAGTTAAAAATTACGAAAATTACATTGATGCAAGAAATATAAAAGATGAAGATATAGAAGAGTCAGTAAAAAAATATACTATATTTGGAAGAGTGACACCAGAACAAAAGAAACAAATAGTATTAGCCTTAAAGAAACAAAAACATACAGTTGCAATGACAGGTGATGGAGTAAATGATGTATTAGCATTAAAAAATGCAGATTGTAGTATATCTGTAGCAAGTGGTAGTGATGCAGCAAGAAATGTTTCACAATTGGTTTTATTAGATTCTGATTTTAAATCAATGCCAGATATAGTTGCAGAAGGAAGAAGAACAATAAATAATATACAAAGATCAGCAACTTTATTTTTAGTAAAAACAATATATGCTACTATACTTGCAATATTATTTGTGTTTATAAATATGCCATATCCATTTATACCAATTCAATTAACACTAATTAATTTGGTAGTTACTGGTATTCCATCTGTAATTTTAGCATTAGAGCCTAATAAAGAAAGAATAAAAGGAAAATTTATTATAAATGTAATAAAAAGAGCTTTGCCAACAGCACTTACGGTAGTTACTAACATACTTATAATAGGCTTGATAAGCAGTATATATAATATTGATTATATAAATTATTCAAGTGTATGTGTTGTAGTAACAGCGATTACAGGATTTATATTATTATTTAATATATCTAGACAATTCAATCTAAATAGAGGGATATTGTTTGTAGGTGTAATACTAATATTTACACTAGGTATTAGTGTATTTAGAGATTTATTCTCTATAAGATTAGATGTAAGTAATAGCATTCCTATAGCTATTTTAGGAGTAACTTCAATATTTGTAGGAGTAATATATAATTTTATTTCAAATAAAATATTTAAATTAATTGAAAAAAAGATTGGAGTATATGATTATGAAAAGTAATATTTTTGGAGAATCAAAAAAGGATACAGAAAATTTAGTCGAATTTGAATTTGATAATATAATAATAAATTTAGATTTAGAAAATTGTAAATCATCTAAAGAAGAATTATTAGAAAAGATAGAAGATGCATATAAAAATAGGAGTTCTATGTATGAAAAAATAGCAGAAAAATTAGTTGAAATAAAAAATAAATATTGGCAAGACGAAGAAAGTGATAAAATCTTAACAAAAGAGGAATTTATAGCTAATATGAAATTATTATATTTAATAGTAAATTCAAAAGAAGTATATATGGAACTAGATGATGGTGATATGTTTAGTGGACATAGAATTCATGGTTATTTTGATTGGAATTTAAATTTAAAAAAGGCAGATTTTTAATAATAGAAAAGAGGCTAGAAGATGATTAGCAAAGAAGATGTTATAGAAAATTCAAATGATAGAGAATTTGTATTAAAAGCAATAGAAGAAACACCAACATTAATAGAATTTGCAAGTGATGAACTTAGGGATGATAAAGAAGTTATGCTAGAAGCGATAAAGAAAAATGGTGAGGTACTAGAATTTGCAAGTGACAGACTAAAAGATGATAAAGATGTAGTACTTACTGCAACAAAAGAAGTTGGATGGGTTGTTTGCTATGCAAGTGATAGATTAAAAGCAGATAAAGATGTTATATTAGAAGGATGTAAAATAGATGGACAAGTATTATATTATGCAAGCAAAGAACTTAGAGATGATAAAGAAGTAGTATTAGAAGCAGTAAAAAATAAAGGAATAATTGTAAAATATGCAAGCGAAAGATTATTACAAGACAATGATGTAATAATTACAGCATTAAAACAAAATAAAAAATCAGCGATATTTATACCAATAGAATGTAGACAAAGAGATGAAATAAAATCTGTGTTGGAAGGTGAGTAAAAAGTGGAGTTAAGTTATATTTTAAAATTAAGAAATGCATTAAAGCCAGAATATAGACATATGCCTATATTTCAAAGTGGCAGTGCAATAATTGTAGAAAACAAAAATAAAGAGATTTTACTTGAAGAAAAAGTAGATAGAGATATTTGGTGTTTGCCAGGTGGACTTCAAGAATTAGGAGAAACTTTTGAAGAAGTTGCAATTAGAGAACTATATGAAGAAACAGGATTACAAGTAAAAAAAGAAGATTTAACACTAATTGATGTAATATCTGGAGAAAGTAGAAAAGATACTTATCCAAATGGAGATGAAGTATATAATAACACAGTTTTATATGTTGTATCAAAATACACAGGAGAATTAAATTGTGATTATGCAGAAATTACAGATAAAAACAATGGTAATTTTGTTATGCAAAAAGAATCTAAAGATTTAAAGTTTTTTGATGTTAATAAATTACCTGAAAAATTAAAGGATAAAGACTTAATAAAAAGATATATAGAATATAGAAATAGGGAGTAATATATATATGAAATTATCTGAAATAAATAATGATAATTTAAATGATGAAAAATATGCTAAAGAAAATAAGATATATGATTTAGAAATTAAATAAAGGGGAAGTGTATGATTAAGGTTGAAAATTTAAAAAAGAAATTTGTAAGATATGAAAACAAAAAAACTAAAAAAGAATTTTATGCAGATAATGGAATAACATTTGAAGCAAATGATGGAGAGATTATTGGAATTTTAGGCCCAAATGGTGCTGGAAAAACAACATTGCTTCGAATGATTGCAGGAATTTTAGAACCAACAGAAGGAAGCATTAGTTTTGATAATTTGAATTATAAAAATAATGAAATAGAAATAAAACAAAATATAGCATATTTATCTGGAAATACAAAATTATATGATACATTATCAGCATATGAATTACTAAAAATGTGTAGTAATATTTATGGAGTAGATAAAGAAGAGGAAGAAAAAAGAATAAATGAAATTAGCAAAGTACTAAAAATGGAAAACTTTTTATACAATAAAATAGGACATTTATCAACAGGTCAAACACAAAAAGTAAATATTGCAAGATGTTTAATACATAATCCAAAATATTATATATTAGATGAAGCTACAACAGGACTAGATATAATATCTAGCCAAATAATTTTAGATTTTATGAAACAAGAAAAAGCAAAAGGAAAAACTATTTTATATTCAACACATTATATGGAAGAAGCAGAGAATATATGTGATAGAGTAATAATGATAAATAAAGGTATTGTAATAAAACAAGGAACACCAAAACAAATAAAAGAAGATACAAAAACATCTAATTTAAGGGATGCCTTTTTTGCTATGATTGGAGGTGTTTCTGATGAAGAATAATTTATGGAATATACTAAAAAAAGAGTTACGAGAAATGTTTAGAGATAAAAAATCATTATCTATGATGCTTGTAATACCTATATTTGTACCTTTAATAGTATTAGGAATGTCTGCACTGTTTGATGTACAAGCAAACAAAGATATAGATGAATACAATCAAATCGGTTTTGCATATAACCTTTCAAAAGAAGAAAAAAGTATTGCTGAAGAATTAAATATACAAGTAATAGAAGGTACAGAGGAAGAATTAAAAAATAAAAATGAAAATAACGAAATAGATTTATATATAACTAAAGAAAATAATAAATACATAATAAATGGCAATGATTCAGAAGAGGCTACATATGCTAGAAGCTTAATGGAAAGTTATTTTAATGTATATAAAGAATATTTACAAGGACATTATCTACAAGAAAGTGATATAAATCCAAATGAAGTGTTAAATATTATAACTGTTGAGGAAAATATAACAGAAGAAGATAATATGTTTGTTAGTTATATTAAAAATTATGCATTTATATTTATTATAATGGCAATAACAGTTTCTGCAACTTATCCAGCAACAGATACAACAGCTGGTGAAAGAGAAAGAGGTACATTAGAAACCTTACTTACTTTTCCTATTAAGAGTAAGGACATTATAGTTGGAAAATACTTAGCAGTAACTATTGCTTCAATACTTACAGGAATAATAAGTTTGATTTTAGCAATTATTTCTGTCGCAATAGCGCAAAATGCATTTTCTATATATGAAGGATTAAATATAATGTTTAGTCCAATAAGTATAGTTTTATCAGTAATAATTATAATTGCTTATTCATTCTTTATAAGTGGTTTATGTATTGCAATTGCAAGTAGTTCAAAAACATTTAAAGAAGCACAAAGTGCATTAACACCATTAACATTTATATCACTTTTCCCAGGAATGATTGCATTTATGATAGGATTAACAGGAACACCATTACTTTCTATAATACCATTTATAAACTATACAGTAGTATTTACAGACGCAAGCGCTGGAAATGTAGATTGGCTAAATATTGCATTAATGTTAATTTCAACAATAATTTATATAGTTATTGTATTAACCTATATAATAAAACAATACAAATCAGAGAAGATATTGTTCTCTAAGGAATAAGGAAACAGTTATTTTTCATTATTTGGCAATATAGAATTGTTAATTTTGTTATTGAACATGAGAAACATAAGTGAAACTGTTAAAATAAAGAACTGTTTATTTTTAGCAAACAGTTCTTTGTTTTTTGTAAAGAAAAAGAAAAAAGAATGAAATATAAATGTAACAATATTAAATTTATTTGACATTTTTTTACTATATATTGACGAAAATATCCTCAAAATATATCATAAAATAAATAATATAAAAGGGAGAATTGGGCATGAAAAGATATTTTAAACGATTATGTATTTTATTAATTATTTTAAGCGTTATTATTTCTAATCTATATGTATATGCTGCAGACACAAGTACAACGGCAAATACAAATTTAAAAATAGAAAAAATTTCAAATCCGACAGCTGGCTCTGGTGAAGCAGATGGTATATTACCAGGAGGAGATCGTGAAAATAGTTATGCATGGGCAATGACATCTAGAGGAGATTATTTATATGTAGGAACAAATAAAAATATTGTAGGTAGTGTAGCAGATACTTTTGTAAAGGCATTAACATCTGCAAGTGATACAATCACAGAAGATCAAGCATGGTCATTAATTAATATTATGACTAATAACGAAATACCAAGACCTACAACACAAAATGGTGGAGATATTTTCAAAATTAATACTAAAACTGGAGATGTTACATCAATATACACAGCTGATTATGGTGTTGCTTTTAGAAATGCAGTAGAATTTGACGGGGATTTATATTTTGCATCATATTGTTCAGATACTACAAAAGATAATTATATTTATAAAGTTGATGAAAATGATCAAATAACAATAGCATTTACTTCAAAAAGCGGAACAAGTATGCGTGCATCATGCGAATATGATAATGCATTATTATTTGGTGGTGTAGATTCTAGAGAAGAATTAGATACTGGATATGAAGATTTCCAAAAACTTGGAATTATAAAAAAAGATGCCAGTGATGATACAAAATGGGAGAGAATAGCAGATTACAAAGATTTTGGCGATTATGCAAAAGACTCAGCAGTATTTAGTAATGTAACAAGTCCAATATGGGATATGTGTACATATAATGGATATGTTTATGCATCTATTCCTAATACAGCTGGAAGTGTACTATTTAGAGGGCATCCAGCAGCACAGGGGGAAACTGCAAACGAATATGGATGGTATTGGGAAGAAGTTATTGGTAATAAAAATGGAGTAAATAATTTAGGTATGGCAGATAAACCAGAAGGATGGACTGGCGACGAAGCAGGTTTAATTACAATGGCACTGACTCCAATTACTTTTAATGGAAAATTATATCTAATTAATTTTGATAATACAATTTCTGCTGAAGTTGCAGCTGTAACAGGAATTATTGGCTCACTTGCAGGGCAAGATGTAAAAGCAAGTGATTATTTAAAAACAATGTATACTACATTAAGTCATCCACAAATGATGTGGGTATATGATGATAGTACAGGAAGATTTAATGAAGTGGCCGGTTTTTCAGAACATATGCAGGATAATTGCATAGAATATGTATGGAGAGCAGAAGTTTATAACGATGAATTATATATTACTACTATGGATTCAGCAGTTTTATATAATTATATAAAAAATTTAAAAGGAAGTAACTTTACAGATTTAACAGAAGAAGAAATAAATTCATTGAATTCTAGAATTGATGAAATTCTTGCAATGCTAGACGGATTTGGTTCATCAAATTCTGATATAGAAGAAATAAAAACTCTACTTGAACAAGGGAAAACAATGCTTGCAGAATATATAACAGTAGCAGATGATAATGAGGCATTTTTCGATTTTGTTATAGAAAATTATGATTTAATAGTTCAAATGGAAGAAATGAAAGATTCTTCTATGCTAGAAATGGCCGGGGATGAATTTGTAGAATTATATAATAGAGTTGATTGGACAGGATTAAAGATGTATTCTTTTATAGGTCAAAAATTACAAAATAGTACATGGGGATTTGACTTATTAAAAACATCTGATGGTGTGAATTTTGATGTTGTTACAGATAGTGGATTTAATGATAAATATAATTATGGTGGACGTTCATTAGTTGCTACAGACAGTGGTTTATATGTTGGAACTGCGAATCCATTCTTTGGATGTCAATTATGGAGAATAACTACTGGAAATTCAGAGAATCCAGATCCAGAGAATCCAGATCCAGAGAATCCGGATCCAGAGAATCCAGATCCAGAGAATCCAGATCCAGAGAATCCAGATCCAGAGAATCCAGATCCAGAGAATCCGGATCCAGAGAATCCAGATCCAGAGAATCCAGATCCAGAAAATCCGGATCCAGAAAATCCAAATACAAATGATGATCCTACAGATATAAAGGATCAAATAAATGATCCAGACAAATTGGAAGAAAATTTAAATGATATAAATAATTCATATAAATTAGATGGAAAGGATCCGACAACAGCTAATACTACATTACCAAAAACAGGTGGAATGCATTTACCAATTATAATAGCTATTTCAGTAGTAATAGTAGGAATAAGTACATTTAAGTTTATAAAATATAAAAATATAGATAAACATTAATTTATTAAAGCACTGATACATTAAAGTATTGGTGCTTTTTTGAAAATTAATATTATGTAAAGTCTAAATTTTAATAGTCCAAAATATTTATAAAACTTAAAAAATGTAATATTTTTGTAATGGTTAATATTATAAGATAATGGTATAATTATGTCATAAAATGGGGGAAATAGGAATGCCAATAAATATATACCAAAGAGTTAGATTATGGAGAAATCCTAATTATATAAATAAAATACAAGTAAATAGTCCTGAAACAGCAGAAGAATTATTAGATTATGCCAAAGAACATAATATAGACTTGTTGAGTATACAAAATAGAGGATTAAAATATACAGATAGATATATAAAAGAACTAATTGATTTAGATAATGATTATGCAAAAAGATATTTAGTAGCATATAATTCTACAGATATTAGTAAAGGAGCACAAGAAACAATTAAGTCATATTTAAGAAGAACATCTTTAAATATGACTAATAAAATATATAATTATCAAAATAATGAAATAGGATTAGATAATATAAATAAAGAATATATACAAGATATTGAAATATTTAAAAACATATTTCTTCAAATTCCTGATCCGGATATAGAACACTTTAGGTATTTTATACAAAATTCAGTACCTAGTTTTAGAGAGCAAGGAAAGATAGATGAAGTTGTAAAATTTTTCCTAGATAGAAATTTATCTATTGATGACCTTTTTTTTGATAAAAATTATGACTATATTTTCGATAGACCGGGACCAGATATAATAAGAAGTTATTTAAGAAGGGATTTTTCAAGAACTTTTACATCAAAAGTATTTTCTTCGATAGCTGATACTGGAATTGCACCTGAAGAAATAAAAGAAATATTTTTAACTAATTTAGATGTAAATATTCAGAATGTTAATGAGATTTTTGAATATTTTGAAGAAGAAGATTTTACAGAAGAAGAAAAAGATAGAATATTAGATTCTATAAAAAGAAATAAAATTTCAATAACTACTAAAAAGGCTTTTAATGATTGCTTTAAAGATACGGAAATAATCTTCAATTCTATATTAAATAATGGACAAAATTTAGAAAGATTTCCTATTGAGAGGACTCCAGTTAATGATACATATAATTTTACATATAATTTTTCAGACGAACAAATAGAGCAAATTGTTCAAGTATTAATGAGCAACAAAAAAGTGTTTGAAAAATATGAATGGAGACAATTTTTAATTAGAGATGATAATTCTAAAATAATAAATACAATTTTACATAGAAATCCTTATTTCCTAGATAATATTAAAATTAATTATATACATTCAAAATTAGATTTTGAATATATATCTAATAATTATGTATTAAATGAATATTCACCAGATATATTTATTAATAATAATGACATATTAATAAAATCTCTTAAAAAGAATTTTGATATAGTAAACTTACCATCTATTAAGAGAAGAGTAACTAATATATACTCTGAAGAAGAATATAAAAAAATTTATATTCTGGCAAAAGAAAATGGATATAAGTGGAATGAGTTTTCAGCTAATTTTATAAGAACAAATCCATATCTATTCATGGAAGCTTTAAAAAATGGTGATATAAAACTTGAAGAATTAGAGAATGCTAGAGGAATATTAAACTCTATTAATTTAGATCTAATAGATGATGAATTATTAGAATATTATTATAGAAATTATGAAGAAATTAAAAAAAGTAATGTTGCCGAAATTTTTAATAAATATAAAACTAAAAGAAAAATAGCTATTGCCCAAAAGGAATTAACAGCTGAAGAAAAAATACGAAATAATAAATTAACAAAAGATTTTAATGATAAAAATCCTGATGATTATTTAAAAATTTTAAATGAAAATTTTTATTATATTTTTTCTGATGATGGCTTTGATGTAGAATCATATTTTACAATTGAGCATATGAAAAAATTTGCAGAAATATATATACGTGAAATGCCGAAAGTTGAATACAAATTAAATAATCATAACCAAAGTATAGTTGCAAAGAATCCATATATATTAAGATATTTTTATGAGAATAATATTAGACTTGTTTTTGAAAAAAGTAAAATATTAAAAGGACTAGAAAGAGTAGATGAAGAATATTTTAGAAGTATAAAAGATATATATACTTCTAAAAACGGAAAATTTGTAAAAAATGCGAATATACTTGAATTAACAAATCCATTAATTATTTTAGAAGAAATAGATAAAAATCCAAAAAATATTGATAATATTAGTGTATTAGTATCATATAAAAAAGATGAAATTATATTAAAAGTAAAAGAAAAAATAATAGATGGTTCTTATGAGATTTCTGAAAATGCACCTCGAGTTTTATTACAAGAAAAAGAGTTATATGAATTAATTATAGATAAAGATATAAACAATTTAAAATTTATAAGTGAATTTATAGATGAATCTGAAAAAATAAAATACACTCAACAATTCATACAAGGATTAAAAGAAGGAAAAATTGATATTCAAAATAATCCACAATTTCCTTTTCATTTTACAAAAGATAATTTAGAAAAAATAATGGAAATAGATCCTGAATATATAAATATATTATCTGGAGATATAAGTATAAATAGTGAAATTACGGAATATATAGTAGATAAAATAATATCTGAAGATTACATAGTTAATGAAAACACACCGAAATGGTTACAACAAGGAATAGATCAGTTTATTAAAAAATATTATAAATCTAACAATCCAGAAAATTTGGAACAATTAAATAAGGCCAATAAACTATTAGAACTTGGAAATTCAAACTTATATTTGTATATGGCATACGAATATAGATTAGACGATTTAGAAAAAAGAGAATTAGATATAAAACTAGAAAATGCAATAAAAAATGATACTATAAATTTAGATAATCCTAATACAATGGGAAATATGTTAATACATTTTTTTAGTAAATCAGAAAAGCAAAATGAAATAATTATTGATTATTTTAATAATCATCCAGAATATCTATTCAAATATTATACTGTTATACAAAATAAATGCTTATATAGTGAATTAAGTGTAGGAAAAATAATAGACAGTTTAGATAAAGAAAGAATTGAAAAAATCTCTGACGAAATTTTGAAACAAAAAAATTATTCTGATAATTTAAATATTATTACAGTAAATAAAGAATTATTTTTAAAAGTAGTAAGTAATAATCCAGAATTTTTAATATTATTAGAAGATAATTCTAGAGAACAGCTTAAATTTAAATTAACAGACGAAGAAATTCAAATGATAGATAATAGAATGAATAATATGGGAATTAATTATATTATTAGTGATAGATCTCTAGAAAGTTTTAAGACGAGCCCATATTATATTATAAAATCTTTGAGACAAGATTTTTCAACTTTGAAATATTTAAATATAGGAGAAAATGCAGAAGAGATTATTAAAAATCCAGAATATTATCAATCATTAATGACTGTATTAGAAAAAAACGGAATACAACCTGGAAATCATGGACAATTACCAGAGTATTTAATCCCACTATTTTCTGAATTAGAAAATACTAAACTAGCTTCACTACAAACTCAAATGATAAAAAAAGAAGAATTATTACCGACATATACTGGAAGTTATCATAATTTTTCTAAGTATGAGATGGACAAAAATTTTATATTGCAACCTGATATGGACTTAATATTAAGAGCTGATTTTAATTTAATTTTAAAAACGCTTAAGGAAGATTGGTCTTTTGTAGATTATATTTCTCCAATTGCAAATTTAGATAATTTATCAAAAGATAAAAAAGATGAAATAATTAAAAGTGCATTAGATAATAACTATATTTTAAATGAAAAATCTAATTATTTTTTTAGAAATACTCCTGAAGTAGTTATGAATTCATTTAGATTAAATAATAATTCAATAATATATGCATCTCCAATAATTAGATTAACACCTGATGAACAAATTGAAATAGAAGAGTTTGCAAGAAGTAATAAAAATGACTTGACAATGGCAGATATTAATTTAAATTTTTTAAATTATGATGAGGAATTTATTATAAAATCATTAAATATTGCTAAAGGTGAAAAATTAAAAAAGGTATTAGAAAGAATTGATATAAGATTTTTATCTGAAGAAACATATAGTTTATATAAAGAAAAATTATTTGAAGAGATAGAAAACGGAAGAATAAATATTAGAGATTTAGAAAATCCACAAGTATTTAAAAATGAAGATTTAGTTATGGAATTAGCAGGCTTAGATATAAATATTTTATTAAGAGAAGATGTGGATATTAATACATTTTCAATAGAAAATCAAAGAAAATTATATGAATTATACGAACTCTCATTAAGTAATGCAGATAATAATTTATCAGCAGAATTATTTGAAAAAGTTAATACTGATACTAATAAAATGATAAACGATATTATTAGGAATCCTGAAAATGTAGATAATTATAATTTTGATTTAATATATCTTCCAAAAGATATAAGAGATAATATTATAACAAGTATACTTGAGGATAAAAATTATACAGTAACTGATAGAACACCAAGTTTTGTTAGAAATAGCCCAGATTTTGTTTATAATTATTTGAAAGCACATAATGGAGAACTTTCTGGATTAAATACTACTGATTTATATTGTATATTAGATTTAGATAAAGTAATTGAACATAGAGAATATTTAGAGTTCTCGAATTATTATGATGTTGTTAAAGTTAATTATTCTGAATATATAGATGCTGTAGGAATAGATAGAACAATAGAAATATATGAAAATATCGGACCTTTAATTAAAAAGTTTTCACCAGATTTAATAGGTAATATTAATAATGAAGAAATTCAAAATTTAATAATTACCAATTTAGACTCTGATAAAAATTATTATACCTTAGAAGAAATGCAAATAATATTGACAAAACTTGATGTTAATTTAACAAAAGATATGATAAAGAAAAATCCAAATTTAGCAAGTGATAAAATTATATTCTTAAGTCAAATTGAAAAAAATCCAAGTGTAATTTTATTATATGAAGGAAGTAATGAAGAAGTATTTAAAAAAGCACTAAATCAAGGATTTGAATTTAATGGAGTAGATATTTTTGAAAGAAAAAACTTTACATCTAGTAGAGTAGTGATAAATTATTTACTTGATAAAAATGAGCCAAATGCAGAAATTAAATATACTGGAAATAATGTTAGCATATTTGAACGTATGCTTAAAGAAGATAGGTTAAGTAAATTTGGCGAAGGCCAATTAACTCAATTTTTTGAAACGTCAAAAATTAACGAATATGATGAAGCGATTATATATATGATTGATAAGTATGGACCTGATAAAATTTTATTATATAATGGTGATAATTCAGATGTATATGAATATGCTGTTGACCTTGGATATAATTTATCATTAGACACATTTTTAAAGAAACCTAATATATTAACTAATGAAAAACTATATGAAAGTGGTGTAAAAAATGACAAACTTGTTATGGCCTTAAAATATATAAGAATTAGTGATGAAAATAATAGAATGGACTTAATTAAAGATTATATTGGAGAAGAGAATTTTGGTAAGTTCTTTGCTTCAAAAGAAAAACAAGAAGATTTATATAAATTAACTTCTATAATAGATGAATCACCAGAACTTAGTATTAAATTTTTTAAAGCTATGTCACCAGAAATACTTCAAGAAATAGATTATGACGAATGGAAAAAATTTATAAAATATAGTATTGCTACACCAGAATATGATAGTATTATGGAAATAGCTCATAATGGAAAATTTAAAGATTTTAGAACTTCATTTCAAAAGATTGAAGGTTTTATTAATGATGAACAAGGAGTTGGAATAAATAAATATTTAAATTATGCAAAAATATTTAGTATTAATCCAGAACTTTGTGAAGAATTTGCTAAAAGTATTTCAGAAGAGGAAATTAAAGAGGGAAAATTAACAAGAGAACATCAAATTCAATTAGCAGATTTCGAGACATTAATGTATAATTCATCAAAAGAATTTATTAAAGGTTCAAACATTGATACGTTAGGAAGAATTACTGAAATAAAGCGTGAAAGTTTATTGGAAGCATTAAATTTATATTCAGATACAAAAAAAATTAAAGGACTTGTGTTTGATTATTTGTTTAATATGAATAGTGAAGAAATAGAAGCTTGGCTTAGAAATGACATTAATACAAAAACTCTTCTAACAGTAGAAAAAAGAGCAAAAGAAGATGGAAATGAAGAACTTTCATATAGAGCTAAAGAATTATTTGTGTTAGTAGATATGATAGAACAAATAAATTATTCAGATGCTTCAATTGAAGAAATAAAAAAATTTGCCAATAATATATTTAATCAAGATATAAATACAATAAAACTAATAAGAGCTGAATTTGGAAATTTAAAAGAAATGGTAAGAAATTTTTACGAATATGAAGCTCAAACAGAACTTACATCAGTGCAAGATTTAATAAAAGATAGATCAGATTTAATTGAAGAGACTAATGATGGATTTTTAATTATAGATGTTAGAAATACAAAGCATACTTTTTATGCTCATGCTTTAAGTCAAAATAATTTTAAAATGTTTTTTGATACAGACAAAGGAAAAGTTACAATATGTGTATCTCCAGAAACAGATAAACACGAAGCTTATTATTATAATGGATCTGATATTATTTTATTAATTGATAAAATTAACAAAGGAGGATTTATTGGCTCATCTACTACAAATATGGGAAGTAATGCATATATTAGTAATAATAATTACAAAACAGATGGAGTTGAAACAGCCTATAATCAAAGAAGTATTAGAAATTCATATGAAGAAAATACAAATGGAAGTGCTCATGGAGAAACACTTTTATATAGGCAGGGCTTAATTCCATCAGGTTTGATTTTAACACATGATGAACCATCAGAGATTGAAAAAAATGCTGTTATAGAAATTGAAAAAATAATAAATGGAGATAAACCAAAAGATGATCCAACATATATAAGAGTTCCTTTTGTTAGAACTCAAAGTGCGAAAAAAAGAGTTGTAAATTATGAAGAAAAAGATGTTCAAAAATTGATACAAGAACCTTCTGAAATAAAGGATAGACAAGAAGAAAGAATAGAAGTTTTAAGGCAGAAATTTGCCGGACTTATTACATTTAATGAAGAAGACACCGGAATTATGCGTAGGCAAGGAAAATCTTCTTTATATTATATTATTTATAATGATGATGTGTATATACTTGAAAATAATAATGCTCTATCAATATATCAATCTGAATATAAAGTAATAAATCCAGATGAAAACCATGATAAAACTTCAATAGATACAGAAATATTATATACAGCAAGTAAATTGCAAGAATTAGTATATGGACAAGAAGATTCTAGAAAAATGGATATAATAGAGATAGAATATAAAGACAGTAATGGAGAAACTTGTATTATTCCTGCAGTAAAAGAAAAAGATGCAAGGAATTTATGGACATATAGCAGAGAAGATGGAGGATTTAGTGCAAAATCTAATGAACAATTATTATCAGAATTTTTAGTAGATCATTTAATATGTAATTATGATAGTGGAAACGCAGAATTTTTAATGGACGACAAAGGAAATTGTTATGGAAGAGGAAAAAAGAATGCTTTTAGAGCAATGGATGATTTTATAACAACCAGTGGAGAAACATATAATTCATTTTCTTTCTATTATTTTGATAACCAAAAGGGAAATAATGTATATAGAAAAGTTTTTGAAGAGTATATTAAATCAGAAAATCCAGAAACAGTAATTTCAAATGATTCATTAGATGAGTTTATAGAAAATGCTGATAGAATATCTGAAATACCTGATGAAGAATATATGTCAATGTTTGAACATGTACTTGATAAAATAGGTGATGAAGAGAAACGAGAAAAAATGGAAAGTATAATATTAGACAGAAAAAATTCACTTCCAGAAGAAGCAAGAGAATTTGTAAATAATATTAGAGAATTAAATAGAATAAATAATACAGTAGAAGTTATTAAGAATCCAGAGAGTGTTGCATTCATAAATGATGTCCATGGCAATGCAGAAGCAATAAAAGAAATATTTAAAAATTGTGAGGAATCTGGCAAAAAAGATATATTTATTTTAGGAGATATGATTGGAATTGGGCCTGAATCTAATGAGTGTATTGATATTATTAGAAAGTATCAAGAAGAACACCCAGATACTAAAGTAAGTTGTATTCTAGGAAATCATGAAATGTATAGTATAATGGGAAACAAAGCATTTAGAAGTACACCAGGATTTAACGGTTTTTCTTCAAATGAGACTAGAAGAGAACTTTCACCTGAAAATAGAAGATTTATTGAGTCACTTCCAATAACAAGAAATATAGAGATAAGTGGTAAAAAAGTGGAACTTACACATTTTCCTATATCAACAGCATTTACTGGAAAAGCTGATGATGAAAAAATTTATGTCGGACATGGAGAAAATTTTGATAATGGAAGAACTGTTTCAGGAGAAAAACAAGATTATGTCATATATGGTCACGAACATAGAACTGAGACTACTATTGGAGATCAAGTTGGAAGTATTAGAACAGAAAAAATAGGAAATACCAAATTTTTTAATCTACCAAGTTCAGGATGTGTTCATGGAAAGCATTCAAGTTATGTTACATTAAGTCTTGAAGGAGAAGAATTGGTTCCAAAAATTAATGAAGTAGAGTTTGATAAAACTAGACTTGCTGAAGATTTAAGAAAAACACAAAATCCAAGAGCAAATTATTTTGGTGTAAATATACATGAAGAAGAAGGTGGAAGATAATGCCAGAAAAAAATAAAGATGATAAAAGATTAATTGCATTATTAAGTTTAGTGGGAATTGTAAATCATGCGGATTCGAATAAACAACTATATAAAATAAGTGAAGAAAATTATGCTAGATTATCTTCTCTCCTTGACAGTGCAAACATTTCAGAAGATGAAAAAAGAAGAATTAAAGCTAAAATTGATCCGAAAAAAGGAAGAACTAAACAGGTACAGGATTTGAGTATGCAAGCAACTGATATTGAGAGGGCAAAAGATATAATGAAACCATCAATTATAGAATACGAAAATAGGATTAGACTTAAAAGTAAAGTAAGAGATTACGATAACTCTAGTGAACAAGAAAACGAACGATAGAGGAGAAAATATGAATAAAAAACAAAAAATTGTCTGTACAGAACTTAATGAAATATTAAAAGGAATTGAAGAAAAATATGTAAATAAAATTCCAAAACAAGTATTAGATACTATTAATTATTTTGCTGATTATGATGAGGTATCTGTAAATATTAATTGGAAAAAGCCACTAACAGAACAGCAATTTGATGAAGATACAATTAATATTTTAGCTTGGATAAATTATAAATTTTGGGTAGAAGATCCTGAAGAAAAGCAAGAATTAAAAAAGTTATTTTTTCCGAGTAAAACTATTATTGAACCACCTAAAGAAGATCGTGACTTACTACAAGAAGCTTTTGAAGCGTATGAAAAAGGGCATACTAAATTATTGCCTAGAAAAAGAAATAATTTTATTGAAAATATTTTCGAAAAAATTAGAAAGATATATAAGTAATTATTTTTATAAAACAAATTGGAAAATATTTGAAAAGATAAAAATAAAGTGATATAATATAATTTGACACAATAAGTTTGGCTGAAAGGAGAAAGAAAAATGGAGAAAAAAATGTCTATTTTTCAGATACTGGAGAAATTCGGAAAAGACGCATATTTAACAGCGTCAATCATAAAGGCAGGAGAACATGCTCATATTCCTGCTAGCAACTCAGAGTATGAGTATGTAATTACTCGTACAGATAGGCCATCAAAGTGGGAGTATGATGTGTATTTAAGGCCTAGAAGGAGATTGTATCCAGTATAATCTCTTAAATCCCCGTGATAGGAATATAATTTAAAATTCCTATCATGGGGAATTTTTTATTATATAGGAAAAATTGCTAGAATTTTACGTATATAACAAGGTTAAGTTTCCTATACTCGTGCGATTGCGAACCAATCTGTACATGTCGCTTTGTGCTAACAATTATACACAATTTTACTAACATAAAATTGGTACATAACAAATTTACAGAAAGCCAAAGAGAAAGGATAAAGTTAGTACAAATATTAAGGCTTTCCGATTTGTTCTATAATTATAAAACAGCTCCTGATATTAAAATTCCGATATTATCATGATAGATTTTATTAAACTGTTCCATAGGTAGTGGATTTATACCTTTTCCGAACTTCAATTGTAAAGCCAGGTTTATTAAAATTATTAATAAACCAATCACGAAAACCACCAAAAGAAGAAAGATAAGGTGTATCTTCTAACGAATAACCACTGGCTTGTGCAAAATCTTTGGCAATTTCAAAAGAATTTTTAGGGGCATAACCATTATAATTCCAATAAATAACCTCACCTTGAGAATGAAAACAAAGTATTAAATCAAAATTTTTAGATAAGGTAAATTCATATAAAGATTTAGCTTCTGGTTCAGAAATTGGATATTCACCAGCAAAATCACGTGGAGCGAATGTATAATAGCCTTCCTTGCTTTTTAATTCTTTTCCTAATTTCCAATTTGCCGGGAATTGTGAATTTAAATCTACACCATTAATATTTGCTTTCCAATCTAAAGGAAAACGTAAATTGGGATATTTATTAGAAATATTTAAGCATTTATTATAAATCTTACTATCAGAATCATAAAAATTGTTAACTAAATTAATACCATCTGGATTTACCATTGGAATTATATAAATACTAGAATTATTATATAAATCTTGTATAAAATAATCATAAATTTTAGAATTATTTTTATATGCTATAGCTAAATCTTCTATAAATTTAAGTAATAATATAGAGGTTATGTATTCATTTGCATGTATTCCAGCTGAATACAGAATTTGTTTATTTCCATTACCGAATTTTATACAATAAATTTCATTATTTAAAACACTTTTTCCAATAGAAAAATACTTTAAAAAATTATATTTTTTTATTAAAATATTTAATTGTTTTTTAAAGATTAAATAATTTATCATTCTAGCCTCCAAAAACTTAAAATTCTTATAATATAATATGGAATCTGTACTAAATTGTTATATTGAAAAACAATAAAATTATGTTGACAATCGTAAATTCCACAAATATAATAAGTATATCTTAATTTAAATAATTAATATAAAAAATATTAATAGAAAGAAGGTACATATGAAAATATTAGGAAAGAATAGTTTATCATCAGGAATATTGGTTGGATTAAAAGCTTTTTTAGGATCTGTAGTAGTAATAGAAATAATATTATTAGTAATGTGTATAATGCTTAAATTAAATATTACACAAGAACCTAAATATATAATAATTTATTTAGTAATGGTTACAGCAATTCCAGCAATAATAGTATTGTATAATTTAATAAAAATATTTCAAACATTTGAAATAAAAGATGCATTTAATAGAAAAAATATTAAAAGATTAAAGAATATATGGCTTTCTTTTTTAGTAACTGGAGTAATTTATTTTTTAATAGCAATATTATTGAACTTTTTTATTCCTTATGAAGAATTAGAATATATAGCAACATATGCACAAATATGTAGTATATTTATTGCTTTTATAGGAATTTTATTTGTTTTTTTAGGATTAGGAATGGTAATACTTTTAGAAATATATAAAGAAGCAATTAGACATAAAGAAGAAAATGATTTAACAATTTAAAGGAGGCAAAGTAATGGCTATAATTGTAAATTTAGATGTTGTAATGGCAAAAAGGAAGATGCCATCTAATGAGCTTGCAGAAAAAATTGGAATAACACCTGCTAATTTATCAATATTAAAAACTAACAAAGGAAAAGCTATACGTTTTTCAACACTAGATAAATTATGCAAAGTTTTAAATTGTACTCCAGGAGATATTTTAGAATATAAAGAAGATTAATTCTTGCAAAAATAAAAAACTATGATATAATACAAAACAGAAAATTTGTTTGCAAAGGAGAAAGATATGTTTTCATATATAAAAGGTACATTAGAATTAAAAACATTAAATTATATTGTAATAGATGTAAATGGAGTAGGATTTAAAATATTTATGTCTGAATCAGCTATTCAAAGATTGGACGAGACAGGTAAAAATATTAAGATTTATACACATATGCAAGTTAGAGAAGACGATATAAGTTTATACGGATTTATAACAAATGAAGAATTAAGAATGTTCGAATTATTACTTTCAGTAAGTGGAGTAGGAGCAAAATCAGCTATAAATATGTTATCTTCAATAACACCATCAAAATTTGCTTTAGCTGTAATATCAAATGATGTAAAAACACTTACAAAAATACCAGGAATAGGAACAAAATCAGCACAAAGAATTATATTAGAACTAAAAGATAAATTAAAAACAGAAGAAAGTATTACAAAGGATGACATAGAAATTAAAAATAGTATTATAGAAGATAATAAATTAGAAGAAGCAATTCAAGCACTAAAAGTACTTGGATATACAAGACAAGAAATAGAAAATGTAATAAAGAAAATAGATACAACAAATCTAAGTATAGAAGATATTATAAGAAAGGCATTAGGATATTTAGGAATGTAAGGTGATATTATGGACTTAAGCAAGCCTTTAGCTTATAGAATGAGACCAAAAACGTTGGATGAATATGTTGGACAAGAACATATATTAGGAAAGGACAAGATATTATACAGAACAATAAAGGCAGATAGATTATCTAGTATAATTTTATTTGGACCTCCAGGCTGTGGAAAAACGTCACTTGCACGAGTAATTAGTGAAACAACAAAATACAAATTTTATAAAATAAATGCAGTAACATCAGGAGTTTCAGATATAAAAAGAGTAGTAGAAGAAACAAAAAATATGATGCTAAATCCACAAGGAAAGAGTATTTTATTTATAGATGAGATTCATAGATTTAATAAACTTCAACAAGATGCTCTATTACCATATGTAGAAGATGGAACTGTTATTTTAATTGGTGCAACTACAGAAAATCCATATTTTGAAGTTAATAAAGCTTTGATTTCTAGGTCAATGGTTTTTAAACTAAATCCATTAACTAAAAAAGATATAATAAAAGTTTTAAAAATGTCACTAGAAAGAGAAGATGGACTAAAAAGTTATGATATAAAAATTAGTGATGAAACAATAGAAAAAATAGCAGATACAGCAAATGGTGATGTAAGAACAGCATTAAATGGTTTAGAGGTTGCTGTTTTAACAACAGAAATTTCTTCTGATGGTTATATACATATCACAGATGAAATTGCAAAAGAATGTGTTCAGGAAAGAAAAGCAATCTTTGACAAAAAAGGCGATAGTCATTATGACAATATTAGTGCTTTCATAAAATCTATGCGTGGATCAGATCCAGATGCTACAGTTTTTTATTTAGCAAGAGCTATAAATGGTGGGGAAGATCCTGTGTTTTTAGCAAGAAGAATAGTAATTGCTGCTGCAGAAGATGTTGGAATGGCAAATCCGAATGCACTTGTAGTAGCAACTTCAGCAATGCAAGCAGTTCACATGATTGGTATGCCTGAAGCTAGAATAATTTTATCAGAAGCTGCAGTATATGTTGCAACATCTAAAAAATCAAATGCATCATATTTAGCAATAAACAGGGCTTTAGAAGATGTTAAAAATAAAGATACAGGAGAAATTCCAATGCATATTAGAAATGCACCAGTGGAAGGAATGGAAGCTCTTGGATATCATGAAGGATATTTATATCCACATGATTTTCCAGGTCACTATGTAGAACAACAATATTTGCCAGATAAAATGCTTGGAACTAAATATTATATAAAAGATGAAAATATAGAATAAAAATTGAGCGACAATCTAATAAAAAATAAATTAGAGGTCGCTTTTTAATTGCATAAAATAATTTAACTAGTAAAAAATATAAAGAGTATGAAAAATATTGTGATAAAAATAATAATTGGATTTATAGCTGGAATTATTAGTGGATTGTTTGCTACAGGCGGAGGAATGATAATTGTTCCCGCATTTATTTATTTTTTAAATATGGAAGATAGAAAAGCAAGAGCAACATCTGTACTTTGTATATTACCAATGGTAATTACGAGTAGTTTTTTCTATTACAAAAGTGATTTTATAGACTGGAAAATATCTATATTATGTGCTATTGGAGGTTTAATTGGAGGATATATTGGTGCAAAATTGTTAAAGAAAATTCCCGTAAAATATTTAAAACTTATTTTTATTTTATTTTTGATATATACATCATATAAAATGATTTTTTTATAAAAAATAGAAAAAAAGAAAGGCAAGTTTATGTTAGAAATTATAACAGGTATATTATCAGGTATAATTAGTGGGATTGGAATGGGTGGAGGAACTATATTAATAGTTCTTTTAGTATATGCTTTGGGAACAACTCAACATGTTGCACAGGCAAGTAATTTAATATTTTTTATTCCAACTGCTATCATATCTGTAATAATCAATAGGAAACAAAAATTATTAGATTTAAAAACAGGAATTATTGTTGGAATAGCAGGTATAGTTGGAGCTATAATAGGAGCGATAATATCTAAAAATATTAATGATAATCTTTTAAGAAAAATATTTGGAATTTTTTTGGCAATAATTGTCATACATGAAATATATTCATATATAAAATTGTATATTAAACAAAAAAATAGCAATAATAATATTAGGTAAAAATATATTAAATAAAATCGAAAAGAGGGATATTATGAACTTTATGAAAGGAATGCTTGTTGGAACAATTCTTTCAGCAGGTGTTATATATATGATGAATGAAAAAGATATGACTAAGAAGAAAATGGTAAAAAAAGGAAAACAATTTGCAAGAAAAATGGGAATGATATAATCATTCCCATTTTTTGCTTAAAAATCTTTTTTGTCACATTTGTCAGGACAAGGTAATTCTTTAGGACAATCTTTAGAACAATCAATGTTTACACCTTTTAAACAATCGTTATCTTTTGGTTCAGCTTTTGCACAAACTTTTATATGCTTAACATTATCTACCCATATTTGAATTTCATACATTCTGTTATGACAAAGAGGACCAAATACGAATTCTCCATCACAATCTGTAAAGGTATGAGAAACAGGTTTTCTTTCTTCTTCTCCTTTATGATTACAAATTACTTCTATTAATTTTACAACAGCATTAGGAACAGGATCTTTATAACAATCTCTTACAATACCGTAAATAACATTTCTATTATCTTCTGGTAAAGTAATATCAATATCAAATTGCTTTCCATTTTCTATTACACCATCTACATCTATGATAGGGCATATATTTTTATCATAATCCATAATTTTCAACTTCCTTTCTTAAAATACCATTTAAATGGTTTATATTATATATTATGAGAAAACGAGAAAAATGTTGAAAAATAGAAATAAAAAATGAGTATAAAAAACTAATGAAAGAATATAAATTAAAAAGATAATAAAACAAAGTTTGGAGGTTATCATATGTTTTATGTTATAAATAAGGAAAAAGTTATTTCATATATAGTTGCTGTTTTTACAGTTATTTTATTATATTGTGTTGCAACAACATATGATAATCAACAAGCAATTCCTACAGCAAATATGCTTTCTAATAATACAATAGAAACTGTAAACCAATAATAAATAAACATAAAATATTCCAAAAAATAACTTTTTATGTAGACAAAACCAAAAAAAAGTAGTATAATAGGTGTATCGGGATGTTTTATACAGAACGGAAACATAAAAGGGAAACAATAGATAAAATTTAATTGTATGGGAGGAAAAAAAGTTGGTTACAAATTATTCAGAAAATAACCATTTGGTATTGGTTGGAAAAGTTACAAGCGAAAAAAGATTTAGTCATGAAATTTATGGAGAAAGTTTTTACATATTTGATTTAGAGGTATCACGTTTAAGTGGAAACTCTGATATTATTCCGATAACAATTTCAGAGAGACTAATAATTGAAAAAGAGTTAGAAGTTGGAGATAAAGTAGCAATCGAAGGACAATTTAGATCATACAATAGTTATGAAAACGAAAAGAACAGATTAATTTTAACAGTATTTGCAAAAGATATTCAATTCTTAAGTGATGATGAAGAAGCATCAAATGAAAAAGTTACAAATGAAGTAACTTTAGTAGGATATATTTGTAAAAAACCAATATATCGTCAAACACCATTTGGAAGAGAAATATCAGATATATTATTAGCAGTTAACAGAGCTTATAATAAATCAGACTATATTCCAGCTATAGCTTGGGGAAGAAATGCAAGATTCTGCCAAAACATTGAAGTTGGAACAAAAGTAAAAATTACTGGTAGAGTTCAATCTAGAAACTATGAAAAGAAATTAGAAGATGGAACTACTCAAACTAGAACTGCATATGAAGTATCTATAAGTAGTTTAGAAATCGTAAATGAAGAAGACGAAACTAATAAAGAAGAAAACAAAGAAGTTATATAGTGCTTAAATATAAATTTAGAAATTTTAAGAGAAATTTTAGAAAAATAATAGTTGTTTTAAATGACTATTATTTTTTTGTGATATAGGAAATTTTAATTACATAGTAAAATGCTTTTCTTATTTATTCTTTTTTGTTATAATAGGCATATCTTAAAAGAAGGAGTACAAAATTAATGAAGAGTAGAGAAAAAAAGAATTTCAATAAAAGAAATGCGGTATTTAACGTATTGGCAATTGTTTGTATAATTATGTTCTGTATTGCTATTTCACCGGTTACTATGCAAAATGATACATATTATTCAGTAAAAATTGGTGAAGATATATCAAACTATGGAATAGATGGTATGGATCATTATTCTTGGCATGATAATTTATCATATGAATATCCACATTGGCTATATGATGTAATTATGAATTTTATATATAGTATTGGTGGATGGGATGGAATATACATATCAACATTGGTTTTTGCTTCTATATTGGGATTAGTAATGTATTTTACCAATGTAAAAATGAGTAAAAATCATATAATTCCATTTGTTTTAACAATAGGTGCACTATACCTTATGAGGTCATATATAGCAGCAAGAGCACAATTAGTAACATTTATATTATTTGCCTTAACAATATTCTTTATAGAAAGGTTTTTAAAGAGTCGAAAAATAGGTTATGCAGTAGGATTAATAATAATATCTCTTCTAATTGCAAATCTGCATGTTGCAGTTTGGCCATTCTATTTTGTATTATTTTTGCCAGCTATTATAGAATACTTAATATGTGTAATAATAGATTTAGATTTGATTTTAAGAATACGAAAATTAATTTATGTAATTAAGACAAAAATAAATAAAAATAAACCGGAAAAATTAAATATTTTAGAAGAAAAGATAAAGAAAGTAGATCTTCAGATAGAAAATACTCAAAAAGCTAGAAAAGAGAGCAGGAGACATCCATATAAGATAAAAATAAAAAGAAATAAAAATGTAAAATATTTAATAATAGTAATGATTATAGCTGCATTAATGGGATTATGTACTCCACTTGGAGATACTCCTTATACATATTTAATAAAAACTATGCAAGGAGATACAACAGAAAATATAAATGAACATTTACCATTAACATTAATAAATCAAAAAGATGTATTAACAGTAATTATTGTAATAATTGCAATATTAATGATGACAGATATAAAAATTAGATTAAAAGATTTATTAATGTTTGGAGGATTAGTCATATTAATGTTGATGTCTAGAAGACAGATATCAATTTTTGCATTAATTGGAGTAACAGTAGCATGTAAGATATTAATATCTTTCTTTATAAGATATAAGTGCATGGATGATTTAAGAAGGCTCTTTAAAGAAATGACAAGTAAATTTGGAATAATAATTACAATATGTATATTTATAATAATTTCGGTAAAATTATATAAGCCAAAAATGAATGATAGTTATGTTGATGAGTCTTCATATCCAGTACAAGCATGTGATTATATATTAGAAAATATAGATTTAGAAAATGCAAGATTTTACAATGAATATAATTATGGAAGTTATATGTTATTTAGAGGAATACCAGTATTTATAGATTCCAGAGCAGATTTATATACTCCTGAATTTAATCCAGGATGCACAGTATTTGATGATTTCCTAAATATTTCGAATATAGGAACATATTATGAAGATAAATTCGAAGAATATGAAATAACACATGTAATATGCTATAAAAATGCTAAACTTAATATGTTTTTATCTAGAAATTATGAATATAAAGAATTATATTCAGATGAAAAATTTGTCATTTACGAAAGAAATATAGATGAGTAGGAGGACACCTATGGAAAAAGAAGAAAAGAAAATGGGTGCATTAGAAAGAAAAATTAGAGAGAACGAAGAATTAGAAAAAAAGCATAGAAGAAAAATTTTTAAGATTGTTTTTATAATTGTATTAATATTAGTGATAATAGACCAAGGAACAAAATTTGCGTTTGTAAATAAAAATATTGATGTTATACCAAATGTTTTAAAATTTAATACTGTACAAAATAGAGGAGGAGCATTTGGCGTTGGTCAAAAAAGTATATTTTCATTTATAGTGGCAAATATTATTGTATTAGGAATTATTTTAAAATTTATAAGTATGCAGGCAAAACAATTAGATAAAAAGACAATCTTTGCACTATCACTAGTTTTAGGTGGTGGAGTTAGCAATTTAATAGATCGATTATTTAAAGGATATGTAGTGGACTTTATAGATATAAATGGATTATTTAATTTCCCTAATTTTAATCTAGCTGATGTATATGTTGTTATTGGATTTGTTTTATTAGCATTGTTTTTTGCAATGTTTGCTAATAATGTAAGAATGGAAAAAAATAAAAAAGTAAAGGATGATAAAAGTGGAGAAGTATAAAATAGGAGAGGAAAATGTTAATTGTAGAATTGACAAATTAATTCCTATTTTGAATAAAAATATTACTAGGGCAATGGCACAAAAACTTTTAGAAGATGAAAATATTTTAGTAAATGGAAGTAAAATAAAATCATCATATAAAGTAAAATTAGATGATGAAATTTGTATGCAAATTCCAGAACCAAAAGAAACTGAAATAATAGCAGAAAATATACCATTAGAGGTTTTATATGAAGATGATGATATTATTGCAATTAATAAACCAAAAGGAATGGTTGTACATCCCGCAAATGGAAATTACACAGGAACTCTTGTAAATGCATTGCTATATAGATGTAAAGACAGTTTATCTGGAATAGGTGGACAAATTAGACCAGGAATTGTACATAGACTTGATAAAGATACTTCAGGAGTAATTATTGTTGCAAAAAATGATAAAGCACATTTGAATTTATCAGAACAAATTAAAAATCATAAAGTTAAAAAGACATATATTGCTTTAGTAAGAGGAAATATTCCTAATGATGAAGCAACAATAGATATGCCTATAGGTAGAAGTAAAAAAGATAGAAAGAAAATGGATATAGATAAAAATGGTAAAAATGCTATAACACATTTTAAGGTATTAGAGAGGTTTGATGGATATACATTATTAAAAGTTAATATAGAAACAGGAAGAACACATCAAATAAGAGTTCATTTAATGACTATAGGTTATCCAATTGTAGGAGATATAGTATATTCAAATGGAAAAAATCCATTTAAAGTAACAGGACAAATGCTTCATGCAAAATCTATAGAATTTAAACATCCAATTACAGGGGAGAATATGAAAATAGAAGCACCTTTACCTAAATACTTTGAAGACGTAATAAAAGAACTAAAGAAATAATAAAAATCCAGTACTAGAATAGTACTGGAAGATCTATATAAATCTTTTTACACTATTAAAAACAGCGTAAAAAGAAAATTAAAAACAATTCATTTAATATTATAATATGCAAAAAAATAAAAAAGATACATAAAAAAGGAGAAAATTTATAAATGAACGAAAAAAAAATAAATGTACGACTTCAAAAAGTTTTAGCAGAGTATGGAATAGCTTCAAGAAGAAAATGCGAAAAAATTATACAAGAGGGAAGAGTAAAAGTTAATGAAAAAGTAGTAACTGAGCTTGGAACAAAAGTAAATCCATATAAAGACTTTATAGAAGTAGATGGAAAAGTTTTAAAAAGACAAGAAGACAAGATATATATTTTACTAAATAAACCAATAGGATATGTAACAACAGTTAAAGATCAATTTAAAAGACCAACTGTAATGGATTTATTAAAGGGAATAAAAGTAAGAGTTGTTCCAGTAGGAAGATTGGATATGTATACTTCTGGTGCATTAATTCTTTCTAATGATGGTGAGTTTATAAATAAAATTACTCATCCAAGTCATGAAGTAGATAAAACTTATAATGTAACTATAAAAGGAAAAATAACTCAGGAAGAAATAGCAAAACTAAAAGAAGGAGTAAATATTGGGGATTATATTACTAAACCTGCTAAAGTAAAGATATTAAAAATTGACGAAAATAAAAATATATCAAGAATACAAATTACAATACATGAAGGTAAAAATAGACAAATAAGAAGAATGTGCAAAGCAATTAATAAATCTGTAATAGGATTACATAGAGCATCTATTGGGAACATCAATGTAAAAAATTTGAAATTAGGCGAATATAGGCTGTTAAATAGCAAAGAAATAGAAGAATTGGTAAAATAATATTGATTATCTTAAAATAAAACTATATAATATACATAGATTAATTATACAGAAGAAAAAAGGAGAAACTACAAATGAAGTACAAAAAACTAATTCCATTTGATGATTCTTTAAAAGAAGATATGATTGTACAAGGAAAAGTAAAAAGCATTCAACCATATGGTGCTTTTATAGAATTAGCTAATGGTACTGTAGGACTATTGCATATTGAAGATATGTCTGTAGCTAGAATAAAAACACCATTTGACAGGTTTTCAATAGGTGAAGATGTTAAAGTAAAAATTAAAAGTATAGATAAAGAAAATCATAGAATAATGTTTACTTATAAAGAACTATTGGGAACATGGGAAGAAAATGCAAAACTTTTTAAAGAAGGTACAAAAGTAAAAGGAATTGTTAGAAATACAGAAACACATAAGAATGGTATATTTATAGAATTAAAACCAAATTTAGTAGGAATGGCTGAATACCAAGAAGGAATAGAATATGGCAGTCAAATAGATGTCTATATTAAAAAAATTATTCCAGAAAAGAAAAAAATTAAATTAATAATATGTTAGGAGGAAATAAAATGGTAGAAGATAGTCAAATTAAAGCTGAAGTATCACCTTTTGCAATAAGAGAGGGAGAAATTAAAGTCTTTGATGGAAAAGATGGTTATGTTTCAATGAATCAAATCATACATAAAATAAATTTGGGACATATAACAGATATCCACTTTCAAATATTGGAAATAGTAAATGAATTTGAATTCATTACTTCAAGACAAATTTATCAATTATTACAAATTAAAGGTGTTGATTTAAAATCACAAGATAAATTAAATAAGAAATTAGAGCAAATGATAAAAACAAAAATTTTAACTAGATATTATTTCCATTCAGAAGATGGAAAAGGAATATATAGAATTTATTGTTTGGAAAAAATGGGAAAATATTTATTAAATTCTAGAGACATTGAATGTAAATGGCAACCAACAGATAATGTTAAGCCAGTTCCTTTAATTAAGAAAAGATTAGCTGGAAACCAAACAATACTTGCATATTTAAGAAAAGTTAAAGCTTTTGATTCATATACAGTAAAGCAAGAGCTTACAGCTAAAAAGACTGGAAAAGTATTTAAAGCTACAGGTGGAAGTGTTAAATTAACTAAAAATAATAAATCAATTTCTTTCTTATTTGAAGTAATAAGAAGAGAAGAAACATGGAAAGATAAATTAGTAGAAAAAATGAGATTATATCAAGATTTCTATGATAATTTCGTACCAGGTGATTCTGGATTTACAATAATGCCACAATTAATAATTGTTTGTGAAGATGAAAAACATGCTGCAGAAGCATTTAAAATAATAGTAACAAAGCAATTAGAAATAAATAAAATAAGATTATATTTTACAACTGATTTAAGACAAAATAAAGAGACTCTAGAAGATACTTTAATTGAATTTAAATTAGATGAAGCTACAAATAAATACAAAGTAGCAAATGTAGAATTAAAATTATTATCAGACTAAAAAAATAGACCTTACGGTCTATTTTTTATTCTTTTTAATATCAACTATAATTGCATCATCATTATCAAATAAATAACTTGAATCTGAAAAATCTGTTTTTACAGGATCTATTTCATTAGAATTATTTGTATCTGTAAAATCTACATTAGAATAATTAAATTTTCTTCTCTTATGTGTAGATTCATCCATTTGTTCTGCTATACCACCTGTAAATTTTTCAAAGTTAAAATATTTAATTTTTTGTTTTTCTTTATATTTTGAACTCATACGGTCAACTTTACCTTTACCAACTTGTTTAGCTCCCTTTGGAGTAAGAATCTTATATGCACATTGTTTTGCTTTTAAAGAGCCAAGTTTATCTGGTTTAAAGTATTCTGTCCAACCATATTCAATTCCACCATATTTTTGATCATATTTATGCTTTTCTGTATTATAGTCGTTTTTATATTTCCATTTTCTCTTGTTGCCAAATTCTTTTGACCACCATTCTCTATCATCTGGAGTAGCACCTCCAAATAATAATTTATTAGCACAGTTAGAAAGGATTGTTTGTCTATTTTTAGAATAAACTTTACTTCCTAATTGGTCAAGGTTTTGAGCAACTATTGTAGTACCAATACAATATTTTCTATATAGTGTAAATACTGCATCAATATCTTTTGACAAGAAGTCTGGAAATTCATCTATATATAAGAAATGAGGTACTCTATTTTTTTCATTTCCTGGTCTTCTTAATACAGAATTTTGCATTAACATCAAGAAGAATAATCCAAATGCTTTATGAGTTGTAGCACCTAAATCACCTCTACGAGTACATACAAAAGTTACTTCACCATTTTCAAGTGCATCATCAAAGTTAATGTTATTAGTACGATTACAAAGTATATCTCTTACACCTTTATTTCTTAAAAGATTATCAAGTTGTGTAACAGCAGAATATACAAATTTTTCTGTATCAGGTCTTCCACTACCAGTTTTATAAAAGTTCTTTTTAAAATAAGCTAATTGTAATTTATATTTGCTAGATAATTCTTCATCATATTCCATTTTTCTAGCCATTTCTTCTACTAAATCAAAATCTGTTAACATTTCTAACATATCTGCTAGATTAGGTAAATCTCCATTATTTAATTCTGGATACATTACTTTTAATAAGATTGATAAGTTTTCAATTGCTTGTGTTGTTACATTATTACGAAAAGCTTCTTCTACATCTGTATGTGTTGTATAATACATATTTTTTAACACAGAAGATATAGCAATAGCAGTTTTTAATGGATCTTCAAATATAAATGGGTTGATACCAATAGAATCTGGATTATCTGGGTCAATTATATTATAAGGAATATTAAAATTATCTGCTACTTGCATCATAGTATCTATTGCTTCATAATCCGGTGTAATAAAAGTTAATCCTAAATTTCTGTATTTAATATTAGAATCAGAAGAATCTAATATCATTTTCTTCATATAAGCTTTATAAAGTTTCATTTTATTTTCATATGGTTTTAACATATTTAAATTAAAATTTTTATTTAAGTAATCATTGTTATATGGTGCATTTATTGTTGCAAGTCCTGTTTTTAATGCAGTAAATCCCATTTCTTTTGCGTTTTCTTCAAAGAATAATTTCTTTTCTAAATCTCTTGCCATCATTGGTTCTAAAACCATTGTAGTTTTTCCTGTACCTGAAGGTCCAACAATAAGTGTTGACTCAAATCTTTTATCTTCAGCAATTACTGCAGGTTTACCACGCTCTGAATCCATACATAAAATGTTTTCACAAGTATATGGACCAATATTTTTTGGTGCTGGTGATAAATCTAAACCATTATAATCTAAGATAGAATCTTTCATATCTAAATTATCATTTACTTTTGTATAAATGAATTTAAATATAATGAAGAATGTTGACAATGGTATATATAAAGCTATTGCAGTAAATGCAGGTTTTATTAATTCTGAAGAAGTCATAATAATATCTACATAATTAGGAACAGACATTAATAAAAGCCATAATATTTCATTAGTCCATTGTACAATCATTGATATAACAATCGTATAAAGTACAACTATATATGTATACATAAATGATAATTTTACTTTATCAGATTTTACAAAAGATGATGAACCTGAAAATAGAAATGCAAATATAGGGCATGCTATTGCTAACGTATATTTTATTGGGCCCCAATATGATAATGAAATTCCGCTAAAAAATAGGAATAGCAATTCTACTACTCTATCTACTAAAATATAAAGCGAAATTAATGTTAAAATATATGTTAAAAATGTATTTCTATTTGTTCCTAGTACTTTTAAAAATTTATCAAAAAACTTCAATTATTCCACCGCTTTCATTTCCAATTTATTTTTTAATTCTTAATAAAAATATACATATATATTATCCTATAAATTTGCTAAAAAAACAAGATATTTGAGGCATTTTATTAAAAAAAGTAGAACTTAAGACTTGAATGTATCTTAATTTATTAATATAATATGTTTTAGTTTAATAGAATATAAAAAGAAAGGAATAAAATATGGGAGAGACAAAAAAGACTAGACGAAAGGAAGGCTTTATGCAAGCTGTACTTTCTTTAATGTTTTCACAGGTAATAATAAAATTGTTAGGGCTAGTATACAATTTGTATTTAACGAATAAGGATGGATTTGGAGATCAAGGAAATGCAATTTATTCTGGCTCATATCAAATATATGCATTATTATTAACATTATCATCAATAGGTGTTCCAAATGCAATTTCAAAACTTATTGCTGAAAGGACTGCTAAAGGAGATCATAAAGGTGCTTTAAGAATATTTAAGGTAGCTTTAGGAACATTTGCAATAATTGGTCTTATTGGAACACTATTTTTATTTTTAGGAGCAGATATTATAGCTACATATTGGCTAAATATTCCAGAAGCTAAATATACATTAATAACATTATCTCCTGCAGTATTTTTTGTAACAGTTGGAGCAGTACTTAGAGGATATTGTAATGGAAAACAGGCAATGCGAGTTACAGCTAGATCACAAACATTAGAGCAATTATTTAAAACAGTACTTGTAATAATATTAGTAGAGTTAGTTTATAAGTTCACAAATGGAAATACAGTTTGGATGGCTGCAGCTGCAAATGTTGGTACAACATTATCTATTTTCTTTAGTTTTACATATTTATTAAGATTTTATAGAATAACTAGAGATGAAAGAAGAAAAGAATTAAAAGAAACTGTTAACTATCAATATCACAATGTTAAAAGTATAGTAAAAAGAATTTTAAGTGTATCTATTCCAATGTCATTAAGTTCTATAATGTCATCTTTTAATAAAAATATAGATTCTTTTACAGTTGTTAGAGGATTAAAGAAGTTTATGACAGAAGAAGATGCGAAAGCACAATATGGAATTTTAGGTGGAAAAGTAGACACATTAACATCATTACCTTTAGCAATAAACATTGCTTTTGCTACTGCATTAGTTCCAAATATAACTAGCTCTTTAGCTAAAGGTGATAAAGAAACAGCTTCTAAAAGAGTATCTTTTTCTTTGATGGCTAGTATGTTAATTGGACTTCCATGTACTATTGGAATGATGGTATTTGCAGATCAAATATTGAATTTATTGTATCCTGCTCAACCAGAAGGAGCATTAATATTACAAATATCATCACTTACAATAATATTTACAATATTGGATCAAACGATTAACGGTACTTTGCAAGGTATAGGAAAAGTTATGACTCCAGCAACGTCTTTATTTTTTGGAATGGTAGCAAAATTAATAGTTAACTTAGTTTTAGTATCTAATCCTACATTTGGTGCTAATGGTGCTGCTATAGGTTCTGTAGTATGTCATATGGTTGCTTTTTCTATAGCATTTACAACATTAAGAAAAAATATAAAATTGGAATTAAAATTAGGAAACTTTTTAATAAAGCCATTAATTGCAACAATTATTATGGCAGTATGTTCTTTATTTATATATAATGTACTTTCAGGAATAATATATAGTTCTTTGGCAACAATAATAGCAATTATATTTGCGGTTATAATTTATGTGATAGCAGTTGTAGCTTTAAGAATTTTATCAAAAGAAGAATTTTATATGATTCCATATGGACAAAAAATATATAAAATACTTGAAAAGCTTGGTATATATAGAAAAGAAGAGGATTAGAAGCCTCTAAAAATATACAAAAAAATGGTAAAAAAATCCATATTTGCCTAGAGCGAAAATGGATTGAAGAAAAAAATAAGAAAAAAAAGAAGGATTTTAGTAATACTTGGCGAATATAAGATTTAGTAGGCATTTTAAAGCACTACATAAACACAAACAATTTAGGAGGTAATTTAAATGAACAAAGCTGATTTAATCGCAGCTATCGCTGCAAAAACAGGAGAAACAAAAAAAAGTGCTGAAGCATCAGTAAATGCATTTGTAGATGTAGTTACAGAATCTTTAGTAAAAGGAGATAAAGTTCAATTAGTTGGATTTGGATCTTTCGAAGTAAGAAAAAGAGCTGCTAGAAAAGGAAGAAACCCACAAACTAAAGAAGAAATCAAAATACCTGCATCAAAAGCTCCAGTATTCAAAGCTGGTAAAGCTCTTAAAGATTTAGTAAATAAAAAATAGGTCAGTGAATTTTTATATAAAAATATGAATTCATATTAACAAAAAGGTCGAAAGACCTTTTTGTTGTTTTTATCATAAGTGAGGTGCATTTTATGAAAAGAAAATTTGCAGATTATAGAAATCATAAATCAATTGAAAAATGCATATACAAAACTATTAGAGTTGATAATGAAAAATTTCATGGAAATATTTCATTAGTAGATATTTTAAAAGTAAAAAAAGTTTGGATATTAGAAAGAAAAAATGGTGACAAAGATTGTATATTAGATAAAGGATATAAATATTTAGAGGTATTGCCAGATAATTCTAATTATGTAGTAACAGGAATATATGATGATAAGTGTAACATTGTAGAGTGGTATATTGATATTGTAAAAGACATTTCGGAAGAAAATGGAAGAATTTATTTTGATGATTTATATTTAGATATAATATTAATTCATAATAGAGAAATAGACATAGCAGATGAGGATGAACTAGAAAAAGCATTCAAAGAAAATGATATTACAAAGGAAGATTATAATTTGGTATTAAAAACTAAAAAAGAAATTTTATCAAATTTAGTACAAAAATATGATGAGCTAAAAGCCTTTACTGACAAGTATTTACAAATATTATTAAAAAAATAATAAAAAAAATTAAAAAAAGTATTGACATAGAATTAAAAACATAGTATACTAAATCTCGTCGGAAGAAACGGTCGCATAGCTCAGCTGGGAGAGCATCTGCCTTACAAGCAGGGGGTCATAGGTTCGAGCCCTATTGCGACCACCACTTATTCTTACGGCCCGGTAGTTCAGTTGGTTAGAACGCTAGCCTGTCACGCTAGAGGTCGACGGTTCGAGCCCGTTCCGGGTCGCCATTTTTTTATAAAGAATATTTAAAAAGAAAATGGTGTGGAAAACAGTAAGAATAAAAAACAATTATCCACAATTTAATAAGCCTCGATAGCTCAGTTGGTAGAGCAAGGGACTGAAAATCCCTGTGTCACTGGTTCGATTCCCGTTCGAGGCACCAAAATAGTAGTATCTAAATTAAATAGATACTATTATTTTTTTGCTTTTTTAATAGGAATCGAAAAGGACGTGCCTAAGCGAAGTGAAGGCAAAAACAGTCCTGAGGACTGTTTTTAGGACGCGGCTCGCCGATTTCCGTTCGAGGCACCAAAATAGTAGTATCTAAATTAAATAGATACTATTATTTTGTATATGTTGCAATTAACATAAAATCATGTTATAATAAAAAATGGAGGTATATAAATATACTATTAATTTTTTTTATAGTTGGTAGGGGCCAACTTTTATCTTATACAGTAACTAATGGAAAGATATATATTATAAGGAGAATACTTTTATGATGGGAGAAAATTTTTTAGAAAAAGCTCGGAAAGAGTTTTCCGAAAAAGAGCTAAATAGATTTGCAAAAGGTCCGATTGTGTCGGAAATGCAAATAGAATCTGGAGATAGGGTGATACTCCGGGACGAATTTGTAGACTATTTAGTGAAATTCTTTGACGGAATTTATGACGGCGGAAAAATTCCTGTCACATTTGAAAAAGTGGGCATAGAAATTATCGGGGGACCGATAGAATTGAAATTTTATGTACATTTTTTCAAGAAATACGAACATCAAGATTGGTTTGCAATTGATGTTTGGATAAATAATAACTGGGCATTTAAATTGCTTGATTTTAATCAAGAAGAGCCTCAATTTGAATGCAATGGAGAGACTAAAATTTATAAAATTTCTCCGATTTTATTGTCAAATGTGCCCAAAACTGCAATTAATGCTAACATTGATCTTATAGGCAAATATGTTAGAAATGTATATGCATACGTGTATTTGTATGCATATGCAAATATGGACAATCCAGAAGTTGTAGAAGTTGAGCAAAGGACAAAAGTGAAAACGGAGAGAGAACAGGTAATAAACAAAAAAGGAAATCCTGTTCTTAAGAAAGTAAAGAAAACTATTCCTTATACAAAACGAGTATTTAAGTTTGAAAAACCTACACCTAATGCAGAGGCAAAGGCAAAGGATTATATCCTTTCGCGCTGGAAAGTAAGAGGCTATACCTATATTAGAAATGGAAAGAAAATAACTGTCGGAGAGCATATTGCTCATAGACGTTATCCAAATCAAGGTGTAGATGGAATACAGCGTGGAACTGATTACTATCTGAGAAAAAGAAAGGAGGAATAGCAACATGCCTACAATTCTTGAAAAAAGAATTGTAGGCGCTTTCCTTTTTTACTTGTATAACAAAGCTTATGATATATATGCCACTCGAACAAAAGAGTGGCTTAATTTTGTAACTACTACAAAGTTTTACTTGCTGAAAAGCTTTTTTATATATTAAAAGTATAGAAAAAGTTGATTTACAGTTAACAAAGAATATGAATTAGTTGAATAAATAGAAAATAGTTTGAATTTATAAAATAATATTGTGTAATTTAATGAAATATTATAGAACTTGAATATTATGTAAAATTATGCTATAGTATTAGTGCAAAAGGCAGTATTTTAAATATATTTCCTTAATTCACTAATTGAGTAAGGAATACACTTACTCCTTAGTTTTATTATAAATAAAATAATAAATAAATATTTTTTAGGAGGTTATTTATGTTACGGATTATATTAATATTATTATTTTTTGCAATATGCTCAACATGTTTGGTACGGCCGTGGTTTTGGAAAGCAGTAAAAAGAAGAGAGCTGCTGAAAGTTGGAAGAACAATAGGTTTTACAACAGAGAATTGGAAGTTTGAAATAACAATCGAAATTATTGCCTTTATAATCACATTTGTAGCAGGTATAGTTTTATTTATTTTTATAGGTTGTAGACAAAATATATATGGAGTATTTCCTCTTATTATATTGTGTGCATTTTTCCAATGTATATGGGATTATCAGCCTAGAAGATTTTATATTAAAATAGTAATACTAATGGTATTATCGGCTGCTTTATGGATACAGGATGGATTTTCGAAAATTGAAGTACCTTTAAATAATGTTGAGAGTGTACCAATAACGGTAACAGAAGAAAATAATGACTTTAACATTAAGTATTTTATTTCGAATGATGAGATAAAATCTTTGTTTAAGGCAGATTGGGCTGAAGGACCTACGTATAATAATGGTAAATATATATATTTAGCCAAAGGTAGGGACTTAGGTTATGGTGTAATCGTTATTGATACGGACAATTTTTCAGAAGCAAAATTTATTGAATGTAACTATAAACCAGAGGTAACAGAATTACGACATGTTTATCCAACTGAAAAGTTAGAAGAACTGTATATTACATGTTCAGATGAAAATATACCATATTGCCTTTTTGCAGTTGCGGAGAAAACATGGCTTTTAGGAAAATATGATGTTACAGGATATGTAATGCTTAATTTACAATCTGGAGAATCTCAGTTTTTTGCAGAAGAAGATTTACCGAGATTTGTAACAAATAATGGTTAATATAATTTAATGCCAAGAATCTAAAATAGATTAAAGTATTTCAAGATGCTTGAATTAAGGCAAAAAATAAAGTAAGAATTTTTGAATTCTTACTTTATTTTTTTGACCACTGCAATCTAATAATAGTGGACTTATAATCCTTACAAAATTAGGAAATTAATCCCAATATTTTGTGGGATCGTTCCATTCAGGAAAATTTTGATTTAAAAAAGATTTAGCTTTTTCAATTAGTCGATCAACTTCAACAGAAGAAGAGGCTGTTCCTACTTGTTTTAAAGTCTTTCCTGCTTTAGTGATAGTAATAGTTGTTAAATCACTTGTAATAGAAATTGTTTCAATTTTGATGCTTCTCTTAAGTGACATGTGTGCATCTCTATCATAGGGCAGGGCTTTATAAAAAGTAGTTACGCGACTTCGTCCTTGGTCGTCAAGAATTTTTCCATAATATCCTGTTCCAATAATATATTTCCAACCTTCAGGCAGAGTTGCAGAATACATTAATTCATCTTCACACTCTTTAAACTTAAAACCTAAGGTTTCAAATGCTTCTTTTGATGGAGACATATTTTTTGGAAGAAGGTTATCTCTTTGTGCATCAGTATGACCTAGTATTTGTGCAACATTAATTCCGTCTTCAAGACCCAATGCTCTTATCAAATCATGCAGTTGCCGACCTGATTCTTTAAAATCATCTTTCATATTTAATCCTCCTGTAGATAAACTGAATGATACTTGATTATTATAATAGAAGATTAATATTATGTCAATTTCAAATATTGGCATCTGTATAAAGTAAATAAAAATTAACAAAAATTTACTATTTTACATATTTATAATATATGGAGGTGTAAATATGGTTACTTTTTCTAAGATGCATGGACTTGGAAATGATTATATTTGTATAAATACAATAAACGATGAAAATGTAGTTGCAGAAAATAGACTTCCACAAATGGTAAGATATATGTGTAATAGAAATTTTGGAATTGGGGCAGATGGTCTAATTTTAATACAAGAAAGTAAAATTGCGGATTTAAAAATGAGAATCTTTAATAAAGATGGAACAGAAGCCGAAATGTGTGGAAATGGAATTAGGTGCTTTTCAAAATATGCGTATGACAACAAGATAATTGATAAAAATGTTTTTTTAGTAGAAACAAAAGCAGGAATAAAGAATGTAAAGATTTTAAATAATAATAAAATACAAGAAATAGAAGTGGATATGGGAACTATAAGTTTTAATGATTATAAAAATATAAAGATTGATAAACAATATAATGGACCAATATCAATAAAAATAAAAACAAAAGATAAAAACTTTATTGGAAATTATGTGTCTGTTGGAAATCCGCATTTAGTTATATTTGTAAATAATGTAGATAATATAAATATAAATGAATATGGTCCAGAAATAGAAAATATGAAATGTTTTCCAAATAAAATAAATGTAGAATTTGTACAAATCTTAGGAAGAAATACATTAAAATTAAGAGTATGGGAAAGAGGAGTAGGGGAAACTTTTGCATGTGGTACAGGAGCTGTTGCAGCATTTGGAATAAGTTATTATAAAGGAATATGTAGTAGTAGAGTTAAAGTACTTTTAAAGGGCGGAGAATTAAATGTAAGATATGATAAAGTAAGTAATCATATAATAATGTCTGGAATAGCAACTAAAGTTTTTGATGGAAAAATAAACATATAATCTATAAAAAAGGATTTAAATGTGATAGAATAGCATAGAATAAAATTATACAAAAAATAGGAGATAAAGCAATGGACGTAAAAAAATATTTACAAGGATTTTTTGCAGGAACTAAAGATCCATCATTAGATGCAATGAAATTTTTTATGGAGAAATTAAATCATCCTGAAAAACAATTAAAATTTATACATATAGCAGGGACAAATGGAAAAGGTGCTGTAACAGAAATGATATCTAATATTTTATTAAATAGTGGATATAAAGTTGGAAAATTTATGTCACCACATTTAATAAGATATAATGAGAGAATAAAAATTAATAATAAAGAAATTACTAATAAAGAGATGGAAGAAATTATAATAAAATTAGATCCTTTAGTAAAAGAATATAATTCAAAAGGAAAGGGAAATGTTACTCTTTTTGAATTAGAGACAACAATGGCAATATTATATTTTGCAAATAAAAAATGTGATATTGTTGTACTAGAAGTAGGATTAGGTGGATTATATGATTGTACAAATATAGTGTATCCTATAGTTTCTATAATAACATCTATAGGATATGACCATATGAAATTTTTAGGGAATACATTAGAAGAAATAGCATTTCAAAAAGCGGGTATTATTAAACAAAATTCAAAAACAATTTTTATGAGTCAATCTGAAAGTGTTGATAATGTAATTATAGAAAGATGCAAAGAGGAAAATAATAAATTATTTTTAGTAGATAAAGAAGAGATAAGAAATTATTCGTACACTGAAGAATATCAAAAGTTTGATTATAAAGAATTCAAAAATATTGAAATAAATTTAAAAGGAGTATCACAAATATACAATGCTTGTATTGCATTAGAGGCAGTCAATGTTTTAAAAGAAAAATATATTATAAAAGAAGAAATTGTAAGAAAAACTTTAAAAAATGTTATCCATAAGGGAAGATTTGAAAAAATAAATAGTAATCCAATTGTAATATATGATGGAGCACATAATGAACCAGCAATCAAGAATTTTATAAATTCTGTAGATATGTATTATAAAAATAATAAAAAAGTATATATAATATCAATATTAAAATCTAAAGATTATAAAACAATACTAAAATTATTAGTAAAAAATGATGAGAATATTTATATCTTTACTAATGGTAATGATAAAGAAAGATATAATGATGCTGAAATCCTAAAAGAGGAAGCACAAAAATCAGGTGCCAAAAATGTATTTACAATGGAGTTAGAAGAGGCAATAAAAACATCATTACAAAATTATAAAGACTATGTAATTTTTACAGTAGGAAGTTTTTATGTTTATGGAGATGTGATAAAAACAATAAAAAGCTACACTTAAAAGTGTAGCTTTACACTTCTTTGAGAACTTAAATATAAATAGTTAAATTAGACAAGTAGAGAAAAGTTCTCTCGAAGCTAGATTTGTCCTATATTAATTTATTCTACGGGAAATTATTCTACAGGTTTTCTTTCACCAGAAGCAATCATTTCTTCTATTGCATCATGAATTACAACTCTTTCGTCATATGGATATTTAACATGCATGTATTCAATATATAAATCACTACCAAGACCAGGTAGAACTATAATATCATCTGGTGTTGCAATAGATAAAGCATATTTTATTGCTTCTGTTCTATTTAAAATACGTACATATTTTCCACCTGATTTTTTTAATCCAACTTCTATATCATCTAGAATTTTATTAGGATCTTCTGTACGAACTTGATCTGATGTAAGTACTGTCAAATCTGCAAGTTTTCCTGATATTTCTCCCATTATTGGACGCTTTTTAGAATCTCTATCTCCACCAACGCCCCAAGTGCAAATTACTCTTCCTTTTGTGTAAGGTTTTACAGTTTCTAATATAGATTGTAGGCTAGAAGGAGTATGTGCATAATCTATTAATATTTTTAAACCTAATTTATTAGGGACAACTTCACTTCTACCAAATACTTTAATATCTTTTAATGCTTCTTGAATATCTTTAACAGTTGCTCCAAAATGTGTTGCGATTCCAATAGCACCTAAACAGTTATATACCATATATCTACCAGGAATAGAAACTCTTACAGGATATTCACCATTATTCATACAAAGTGTAAAATCAACACCAGTATTGCTTAAATTTAAATCTTTTGCCATTATATCAGCTTTAGTATCCATAGCAAAGCTTCTTAATTCTTTTTCTGGCAACAAATTTGGAATTCTTGCAGTATATTCATTATCAAGATTAAATACAACAAATGGAGACATTTTTACTAAAGAAAGTTTTGCTTCAAAATAATCTTCCATATCTTTATGTTCTTTTGGACTTATATGATCTTCGGAAAGATTGGTAAATAGAACACTATCAAATTCACAACCAACAACTCTATCTAATTTCATTGCTTGTGAAGAAACTTCCAAAACAACGATATCAACATTTTCTTTAACCATCATTGCTAAAGTTTTTTGAATTTTATAACTTTCAGCAGTAGTTCTATCACAGTCTTCAATTTTTTCATCATTAATATAAATTGCAATACTTCCAATTAAACCAACTTTATATCCGTGTTTTTGCAAAATTGATTTAATCATATAGGTAGAAGTAGTTTTTCCTTTTGTTCCTGTAACTCCAATTAATTTTAATTTTTTTGATGGATTATCATATAAATTACAACTTGCTAAAGCTAAATTGTAACGAATATTATCTATTTTTATAATTGTTACATTTTCTGGAATATCAAAATCTGCTAAATTGCAAGTTTCATCTACAACTATAGCTGTTGCACCTTTTTCTATAGCATTACTTATAAATTTTGTACCATCTAAATCATAACCTTTTATAGCAAAAAACATATCATTTTGCTCAATAACTCTTGAATCTGATGATATATTATTAATTTCTTTTTCTAAATCTCCTTTTGATTCTATAATATTTACATTGTTAAAAATATCTTTTATTTTCATATGTTTCACCTCTGGCGTAATTATATACTCTTTTATTTTTTTTGTACATACTATTGACAATAAAACATATAAATATATAAAATATAGAAAGGAAATTTCTAACTAGAAAATCCGTTATTTTAAGACTCTTTGGAGGAATAAATATGATTAAAGTAAACGAAAATTTTTTAAAAATGCAAGACAGCTACTTATTTTCAACAATAGCTAAAAAGGTAGCTAAATATCAGAAAGAAAATCCTGACAAAAAAATTATTAAGTTAGGAATAGGAGATGTAACAAGACCAATAGTTCCAAAAGTATTGGAACAAATGCATGAAGCTGTTGATGAAGTTGGAAAAAGTGAAACTTTTAGAGGTTATGGACCAGAACAAGGATATGAATTTTTAAGAGAAGCAATAGTAAAAAATGATTATGAAAAAAGAGGAATAAAAATAGACTTAGATGAAGTATTTGTTTCAGATGGTGCAAAATGTGATTGCGGAAATATTGTAGATTTATTTGGAACAAATAATAAAGTTGCAATAACAGATCCAGTATATCCAGTGTACTTAGATACAAATATTATGTCTGGAAGAACAGGAAAATATGATGAAAAAACAGGAAAATATGAGGGTATAATATATTTACCATGTACAGCAGAAAATAATTTTGTACCAGAACTTCCAAAAAAAGTTCCAGATATGATTTATCTATGTTTCCCAAATAATCCAACAGGAACTGTTCTTAAGAAAGAAGAACTAGCTAAATGGGTAAAATATGCAAAAGAGAATAAATCAATAATATTATTTGATTCAGCATATGAAGCATTTATTTCTGAAGAAGATGTGCCACATTCAATATATGAAATAGAAGGAGCTAAAGAAGTTGCAATAGAATTTAGAAGCTTTTCTAAAACAGCTGGATTTACAGGAATAAGATGTGCATATACAGTTGTTCCAAAAGAATTAAAAGGATATACAGAAAATGGAGAAGAAATAAGTTTAAATAAATTATGGAATAGAAGACAATGTACGAAATTTAATGGAGTTTCTTATATTACTCAAAAAGGAGCAGAAGCAGTATATTCAGAAGAGGGACAAAAAGAAATAAAAGAAAATATTAAATATTATATGGAAAATGCAAAAATAATAAGAGAAGGATTAGATGAAGCAGGAATAAAATATTATGGAGGAATAAATTCACCATATGTATGGCTTAAAGTTCCAAATAATATGAAATCTTGGGATTTCTTCGATTTATTATTAGAAAAAGCAAATGTTGTTGGAACACCTGGAGTAGGTTTTGGACCAAGTGGAGAAGGATATTTTAGATTAACAGCATTTGGAAATAGAGAAAATACAGAAGAAGCAATGAGAAGAATAAAAAATACATTGCAATTCTAGTATAAACTAGGGAGGCAATTAATTTAATGAATATTAATGAAGAAGTAAAGAATATTTTAGAGTGGGTTATTTGTATTATAATTGCAGTCTTTTTAGGATTGTGGATTAGATATTATTTAATGACTCCAACACAAGTTAAATCTGTTTCTATGGAGCCAACTTTAGTACAAGGACAAAGATTAATTTTAAATAGAACAATTAGGCTTACAAAAAATTTGCCTAAAAGAGGAGAAATAATTACTTTTGAAGCACCAACGACTGAATATTTATCATTATCAGAATTTAACGAGACTCCGACAGCAAGATATACAGAGATTGAAGGAGGCATTAACAAATTTGTTCATAATGTACTAGAAATTGGTAAAGTTAGTTATATTAAAAGAGTAATTGCCTTACCAGGTGAACATGTAAAAATCCAAAATGGGAAAGTATATATTAATGACCAAGAATTACAAGAAGATTATTTAAATGATTCAGTTATAACAGAATCAGAAGGTGGACTATTAGTAGATTTTGTAGTACCTGATGGAACAGTATTTGCAATGGGGGACAATAGACAAAATAGTCATGATTGTAGAGCATTTGGATGTATACCAATAGAAAAAATAGAAAGCACGGTATTATTTAGATTTTGGCCATTTGATAAATTTGGTAAAGTTGAATAATATAAGATAAAAAGCCAGCTATTTTATATAGCTGGCTTTTTAAAGGCGTTTTGTCTATCATGAATAGACAAAAAAGTTTAACACATACACCTATATATTACATTAAGAAACGAATCATGTAAAGAATTATTTATTATTTTCCATGTTTTTACCAAATCTTTTAATCTTTTGAGTAGTCGTTTTCTCAAATTCATCATTTCTTATTATAAAAGATTTTATATGTTTATAATTTGGCAATTTTTTATTAACACTTGAAACTATATCTTTTATTACTGCAAAGATTTCCTCTTTTTGAGGAACACTAGTTTTTAGATGTTCTTTTATTGCATCTAAATTAGGTAAAATTTGAGCATTAACATATACATCATCATCTTTTTCATCAGGAAGCCCTGTAACTAAAGATTCAGATATTAATGGATTTTCATTTAAATAATGTTCAATCTCTTCTGGATAAATATTTTTACCATTTTGTGTAACAATAACTGTTTTTAATCTTCCGGTAATATATAACCATCCATCTTCATCAATTTTTCCTAAATCTCCAGTATGAAACCATCCATCAACAATAGATTTTTTTGTTGCTTCTTCATCTTTATAATAGCCAAGCATTACATTTGGTCCTTTTACTAAAATTTCTCCAACACCAGTTTCATCAGGATTTTCTATTTTATATGATACATTTGGAATAGGAAGTCCAACTGAATCAGGATTTATATAAAAATCATTATTACCTGCAACTAAAGGAGAACATTCTGTAAGTCCATATCCTTGAATAGATTTGATACCTAAAGTTTTATATGAATTTACTAATTCACCATTAAGAGGTGCTGCCCCAACAATAAAAGCTCTTAATCTTCCACCTAATGAATTATGAACTTTTGCTTTAACAATTTTTTTCAAGACAAATGGCAAATTATTAATAATATTTCCTTCTGTTTTTGCATATTTTTCAGGTAAAGATTTTCTAACTGTGCTATCGATTTTTTTATACATTTTTTCTAAAAGTAGTGGAACACTTAAAATTACTGTAGGTTTAAATTCCAAAATATTATTTGTTATATGTCTTAATCCTTCACAATAACTTATACAGCCACCACTATAAATTACAAGTAAATATCCTAAAGTACATTCATAAGTATGATGTAAAGGAAGAATTGATAAAACTTGATCATTTCTTTTTACTTTAACAATTCCAAAAGTAGACATTATATTAGATACAACATTTTTATGTGATAAGCATACTCCTTTAGCATTACCTGTTGTTCCAGATGTGAAAATTAAAATTTTCATTTCATCAGGATTTATTTTTATATTATCAAAATCTTTATTTCCTTCTTCTACTAAATTATATCCTGATTGCATTAAAAGGGGATATGACATAAAAGTACTACTGTCTTTTTCTGAATTAAAGTTTATAAATAAAGTATTTTTGTTTTCTAATTTTTCGTCATTTGAAATTAAATTTTTAATATATTTATCATCACCTAAAATTGCTTTAGCTTCAGATACATTTAAGAAATTTATAACATCATCTGATTGTAATTCTTTATCTATAGGTACTACAGTACCAACAATTGTAGCTGCTAAATATGATACAGCCCAATTATAGCTATTTACACCAATTACAGCAATAGATGTGTTTTTTAAACCTAAATTTATTAGACTTGTACCTAATGCGATAACATCTTCTTTAAATTTTTTATATGTGACACTAAAAATGTTTCCAATTTTATCTTTTAATTTAAAGGCAGGTCTATTTGCATATTTGTAAGCAGATTTATATAATAAATCTTTTAAATCAGAAACAAATGGTGCCTTATGATATCTTTTAGCTAACTTTTCAGCTAAAGTTTTTCTATTTTCCATATTAAGACCTCCATTTATTAAATTTTACCCACAATTAAACGGGTTAATTAATATATAATATGATATTACATAAATATAAAATAATCAAGGAATTCTAACATACAGTCAGTTACAAAAAATGACAAGCTAAAAATATTAAAAGTAAATTAAATGATATAAAAATTAAGAAAATATTAAAAAATTATACAAATTAATAAAATTATATGATAGAATACATTTGCTAAGCTAAATAAGCATGATTAAATTAAGGAGAGTGTATAAAGTGAGAGAAAATAAACCATATAAAAGAGTGCTATTAAAATTAAGCGGAGAAGTTCTTGCTGGAGCAAAAAAAGTAGGAATTGATGCAGAAGTTGTAGCAGCTTTATGTGATCAAATAAAAAAAGTTTCAGAACTTGGAATTCAAGTAGCAATAGTAGTAGGAGGTGGGAACTTTTGGAGAGGTAGATATGGACATGAAATGGAAAGAACTACAGCAGATTATATGGGAATGTTAGCAACAGCTATGAATGGACTAGCACTTCAAGATGCTTTAGAAGCAAGAGGAGTATATACAAGAGTTCAAACTGCAATAGAAATGAGAGAAATTGCAGAACCATATATTAAAAGAAAAGCAATTAAACATTTAGAAAGAGGAAGAATTGTTATATTTGCTTGTGGTACAGGAAATCCATATTTTACAACAGATACTGCAGCAGCATTAAGAGCAGCAGAAATTGATGCAGATGTAATATTATTAGGAAAATCTATTGATGCAGTATATTCAGCAGATCCAGAGATAGATAAAAATGCAGTAAAATATGATAAAATAACATATTTAGATATTTTAAATAAAGATTTAAAAGTAATGGATTCAACAGCTACATCATTATGTAGAGATAATCATATTCCATTAATAGTATTTGGAATAGATAATCCAGAAAATATAGTTAAAGCTGCGAAAGGTGAAAAAATAGGAACTATAGTAGAATAATGAATTTTGAAAATAAAAATTAAAAGGAGAGATTTATAATGGATTTTAATAAAATAGAAGAAAAAATGAAAAAGACAATAAGTGTATATAAGGAAAATTTATCAGAAATTAGAGCAGGAAGAGCAAATCCTGCAGTTTTAAATAAAATAAAAATAGATTATTATGGAACACCAACACCAATTAATCAAATAGCAGGAATATCAGTGCCAGAAGCTAGATTAATAGTTATTCAACCATGGGATGCAAATGCATTAAAAGAAATAGAAAAAGCAATTTTAACATCGGATTTAGGTATTAATCCAAATAATGATGGAAAATTAATAAGATTAAATTTCCCAGAATTAAATGAAGAAAGAAGAAAAGAATTAGTAAAAGAAGTTAAAAAAATGGGAGAAGATGCAAAAGTTGCAATAAGATCAATAAGAAGAGATGGAATGGATGAAGCAAAATCTATGCAAAAAAATTCAGAAATGACAGAAGACGAATTAAAATCAGCAGAAGAAACTATACAAAAAATTACTGACAAGAGTATAGATGAAATTGATGGTTTAACAGAAGCAAAGGAAAAAGAAATAATGACTGTTTAAAGGAGAATATTATGGTTTTTGAAAAAGAAAATTTCCCAAGACATATTGCAATTATAATGGATGGAAATAGAAGATGGGCAAAAGCAAAAGGAATGCCAGGAAAGGCAGGACATAAAGAAGGAGCCAAAACACTAGAAAAAATAGTAAGATATGCAAACAAAATTGGATTAGAATATATTACTGTTTATGCTTTTTCAACAGAAAATTGGAAAAGAACTGAAGATGAAGTTGGTACATTGATGGCTTTACTACAAAATTATTTAGATGATTATAGCAAAAGGGCAGATACAGAAAACATAAAGGTAAAAATTTTAGGTGATGTTTCTGTTCTTTCAGCAGGAATGCAAAAAAGCATAAAAAAATGTATGGAAAGAACAAAAGATAATACAGGAGTTACATTTAATATAGCTCTTAATTATGGTGGAAGAAATGAAATTCTTTCTGCAGTAAAGAAAATTGCACAAGATGTAAAAGATGATAAGCTAAAAGTAGATGATATTACAGAAGATGTAATTTCAAATAATTTATATACAAAAGGCGAGCCAGATCCAGATTTAGTTATAAGAACAAGTGGAGAATTACGTACAAGTAATTTCTTACCTTGGCAAATAGTATATTCCGAATTTTTATTTTTAGAAAAACTATGGCCAGATTTTACAGAGGAAGATTTGGATAATGCCATATTGGAATATCAAAAAAGAAACAGAAAATTCGGAGGGAAATAATAAAATGGAAATAAAAAGAGTTTTGACCGGAGTAGTTGGCTTGCCAATCGTTATTGCAGTATTGATATTAGGTAATCAAATACTTATAGATGTGGCATTTGCGATTATAGCAGCAATGAGTTTTCATGAATACTCACATGCTTTTAAAAGTACTAATAAAGCAAATCCATTAACATGGATTGGATATTTAGCATGTTTATTGATAGCTATAATACATATAGTTCCAAGTGAATATGTAAGTACTATAATTATTGCTTCAATTCCAATAATTATATTATTATGTTTTTCGCAAATATTAATTACAAAAGGTAAATATAATATAGTAGATGCATCAGTTACAGTATTTGGAATATTCTATATAGTATATTTTCTATTATTTTTCCCTTGGATAAGAGGCGAAAATAATGGTCATTATTTAATATGGTATGTATTAATTGCATCATGGGGAACAGACATATTTGCATTTACATTCGGAAGATTAATAGGAAAACATGAATTTAGTAAAATAAGCCCACATAAAACGATTGAAGGATGCGTTGGAGGAACAGTTGGAGCAGTATTAGTAATATTATTATATACTTTAGTTATAAATAATTACTGTGGAATGCATATAAATTATATTGCTATAACATTGGGTGGAATAGTATTAAGTATATTAAGTCAAGTTGGAGACTTTGCAGCATCAGCAATAAAAAGATTTGTAGGCATAAAAGATTATAGTAATTTAATACCTGGACATGGAGGAATGTTAGATAGAATAGATAGTATAATATTTATTTCTCCATTTGCATATTTTATATTATTGTTATTTTAAATTTTAGGAGGTACTTTTTGATAGGATTTTTAATAAGTGCTGTTAAAATAATATTTCTACTAGGTTTTTTGATTTTAATTCATGAATCAGGGCATTTTCTTATAGCAAAATTGTTTAAAGTAAAAGTAGAAGAATTTGCTATAGGATTTGGTCCTAAAATATTTACAAAACAAGGAAAAGAAACTAAATATGAATTAAGATTAATTCCACTTGGTGGATTTGTAAGAATGGAAGGCGAAGAGCAAAGATCAGAAAGTGAAAGGTCTTTTAATAATGCGAGTATACCAAAAAGAATGGGAATTGTTGCAGCAGGTGCGATAGTTAATATTGTTTTTGGTATTTTAGTATATTTTATTATTGTAGCAGTAGTAGGAAATAATGTTTCAAATATTGTTGATACAACAAATGAGGGATATATAGCAAGTGAAGTAGGTATTATATCAGGAGATAAAATAGAAGAGATAAATAATAAAAAAATAAGATTGAAATCAGATATAGATGAAATATTACAAAACTGTAATGGTGAAGAATTAACTTTATTAATTGAAAGAAATAATGAAGAAAAAGAAATAAAATTAAAGCCAACAGAAAAATATACTAAAAGTACAGGAATATATGTGTCTCAAGCACAAACAGATGATAAAGCTACTCAGATTATACAAATAGAAAAAGGAAGTAATGCAGAAAAAGATGGACTACAAGTAAATGATGTTATAAAAACAATAAATGGTGTTGATGTAACAGGAGATGTACAAAAATTAGTAAACGAAATACAAAATACGACATCTGATAAAGCTAAAATAGAAGTAGAAAGAAATAATGAAATTGTTAAATTAGAACTTACAATTGATTCAATTCCAACATATTATTTAGGAATTAATTTTAAAATGGCAGAAAATAATTTTACAAACAATATATATTATGCATTTTATAGAACAGGAGATTTTTTAGGATCAATTGCAGAAAATATAAAAATGTTGTTTACTGGAAATGTTGGATTAGATCAGATGACAGGACCTATAGGAATATCTAATATGGTTTCACAAACTACAGGTTTTGCTGATTTTATGTATCTTTTAGCATTAGTCTCAATTTCACTAGGAATAACTAATTTATTACCAATACCAGCATTAGATGGAGGTAAGTTACTTATTTTATTAATAGAAGCTATAAGAAGAAAACCTATGAAAGAAGAACTAGAAATAGGAATACAATTAGTAGGATTTTTTATATTAATATCTTTATCAATAATTATTTCATATAAAGATATATTAAGAATTTTTTAGAATAGTAAAAGAGGTAAGAAAATGAAAGAAAAAAAAGAACCATTATTAACTGTAAAACCTAAATATAATGTTTTATATAATTTTTTGTATAAAAATGCTACAACATTTGTAATTATAGTTTTAATTTTAATTGTATTAATAGCACAAAATGAACTTATTGAGTATGGAGTAGCAATATTGGTTATTTATATATTTTATCTAATAGCTATTACTATATATAACAAGAAAAAAGCCAAAGCTAGTATATACGAATTTTATGAAGATAAATTAAAATATAATAAAAAAATAAAAGATGATGATTTAGAAGAAGTACCATATGATACTATAACTCAAATAAAATATGGTCAAACTTTCATACAAACTATATTTAAGGTAGGAACAATTATTATATATACTAATAATGAAAAATTTTTAAAAAGATTAATAGTAATAAATGAAGTAAGAGATGTAAAATTTGTATATGAAAAAATATTAGAAATTTTAGGAGAAAAACAAGAAGAAAAATAGTCATAGGAGAGACCAGTCTTGGAAGAATTAAAACAAATAAAAGAAGTTTTTAGTGATTATAAAAATAATAATGAAATACAAGAGTGTTATATAAAAAAGATACAGATATATAAAAAGACAAATAAATTACTATTGGAATTAAATTCTAAGGATTTTGTTCAAATTAAAAATATGTGGGACTTCGAAAAATATTTAATGGAAAGATTTATGATAAAAGATATCGAAATGAAGTTTCACTATAGTGAAAATGCAAAAATTCCAACAGTTGATCAAGAATGGAAAAACATAATTTGTTATATGGCACATAAGCATCCATTAATGAAACCAATTTTGTTAATGAAAAGTACAATTAATATTAAAGAAAATATAATAAATGTACAAATGCATATAAGAGGTGCAGATTTTTTAAGAACAAGGAAAACGGATAAACAGTTAGAAATTACAATTAAAAATTTATTAGAAAGAGAATATAAAGTAGAATTAGAAGAAAAAATTAGCCAACAAGAAATAGAACAAATAGAAGAAAATAATAGAAAACTAGAAGAACAATTAATTAGCCAAAGAATGGAAGAAATAAAAAGAATTGAAGAGGAAAAAGCAAATACTCAAAATATTCCGGTAGAACCAAATGCACCAGATTATTATGTACCACTACCATCAGATATTGATATTCCGCCAGAAGAATTAGGAGAAATGCCACCACCTCTAGTTGTAGAGAATACTAATATAGACTATATTATAGGAAAACCATCTAAAGCAAAGGAAAACCACGTAAAAATAAAAGATATAAATGCAAATTCTGGAAAAGTAACAATAGAAGGAAGAATTGCTGAATTAGATGCAAAAGATACAAAATCAGGAAAGAAAATGTATATATTGGATCTATATGATGGAACAGGAATTATGACTTGTAAATCTTTTTCTACAATGGAAGAAGCAGATGGAATACTTGAAAAATTAGAAAAGGCAAAAGCTATAAAAATAATTGGAAAAGCAGGATTAGATGCATTTGCTGGAGATGTTACTATAATTGCAAATTCTATTATAGAAACAGATGCGGATGTACCAGAATTACCAGAAGAGGATGATAGTTCACCATTAATTTTAGGAAATTCATTAACAATAAATGAACCATTGGTAAAAATAAAAGATTTAGGTGTTGATGATAAAAAAGT
>CALXVT010000001.1 GCA_944392175.1 uncultured Clostridia bacterium | reverse complement strand
TATTTTTTAAATACTTTTTCAAAATATGGATGTGCTTTAATAGAAATAAATGCTAATAATATTGCAAGTGGTATCATTGTTGCTACATATACTAATGATAGTTCTTTATTAATAGAAAATGCCATAATTAAAGCAAATACTATCATTACAGGTCCTCTTACTAATGCTCTTATTATCATTTGAAAAGCATTTTGAACATTTGTTACATCTGTTGTTAGTCTTGTTACTAAACTTGATGTTGAAAATTTGTCTATATTTGTAAATGAATAGTTTTGAATGTTATAAAACATTCCTTGTCTTAAATTTTTAGCAAATCCAGCAGATGCCATAGCTGCAAATCTTCCTGAAAGTACACCAAAAATCAAAGACATTATTGCAGAAATTATTAACATGATTCCGATTCTAATAATATAGTCTAAATCATTATTTTGAATTCCTACGTCAATAATTCTTGCCATAAGATATGGTATTACTACCTCCATTACAATTTCTAAAACGACCATAAATGGTGTTAAAATTGCATATTTCTTGTACTGTTTGATGTATTTTGCAAGTTCTTTAATCATTTCTTCTATTTCTCCTTTCTCTTTTTAGCACATTGGTTATTGTATCATAAATATTTTTTTATATCAAACATATATTTAGTTTTTTTGTAAGTTTTTCTTATTTTTGTTGCATAGGAAAAAGTGATTTTTCCTATGCAATAAAAAAAGTGGCTTCGCCACATGTGCAGATTGCGTTGCAATCGCACGGACATAGGAAACTTAATCTTGTTGTATACGTAAAAATAGGGATTTTAGGACCAGCCTATATCCCTATTCCTCTATTTCTCTATTAATTATTTTTCAAATATTCTATATATTCTTCTAAACAAACTCCCATTTCTTTTATTTCTTTTGCATATTCTGTTCCTACATATCTCCAATGCCAAGGCTCATATTTTATTTTTGTAATTTCTTCCTTATCTTCTGGATATCTTAAAATAAAACCATAATCCTGTGCATGTTCCATAAGCCATTTAAAAGCTGGCTCATCTTCAAACGAATAATCTACATAGTTAAAGTCTACCGCAAGCCCTAAATTGTGTTCACTTTTATATGGTTCACCAATAGATCTTGCTGTTAATGTTTCTGCCTCTTCTTGTGTTTTACCTTGTTCTAAATATTCTTGTATACTTTCTTTTATAAGCTTATCTTGCTTGGTTGGATCTCTATATGTAGATTGTGCCCATATTTTAGTTATTCCGGCAGATTGCATATCTTCCATCATCTTAATCAAACTACTTATAGCTCTAGAATCAAATTTTTTATCGTCTTCTAGTACACTTAATTGTGGTACATAATCTTTTGGCATTTCATTTTCATAATTAACTAACATTAGTTTCCAATCTTGTAATTTTTTTTGACTTTCTTCTGAAGGTATCTTTTCTTCCGTTTCTTCTGTTGTAATAGCATTTAACGAATTACTATCAATTTGCATAGCCACGGACTCCTTACTATTAGATAAATTATTTAAACCATATACTAATAGTATACTAATCAAAAATATAATTGCTACAATTATTCTATAAATAAAAATTTTTCCGTTGCTATTTAACTTAAGTTGTGTTTTTTTACTGTTTTCCATTACCTCCACCTTACTAATAATTTTTGTCTATATAATTCCAAGAATCTTTACACATTTGCTTAAAATCACGAGTTGCCTCCCAACCTAATTCTTCTTTTGCCTTTGTAGGATCTGAATAAAACATATCTATATCGCCAGGTCTTCTAGGTGCTATTTTATATGGAACTTTTTTACCTGAAACTTCTTCAAAAGTTTTTACCATATCTAAAACGCTATATCCTTTACCAGTTCCAAGATTATATATAAATACACCATGTTTTTCTTTTTCCAATTTTTCTAATGCCTTTATATGACCAATTGCTAAATCTACAACGTGAATATAATCCCTTACACCTGTTCCATCTGGAGTATTATAATCATTTCCAAAAACTGAAAGTTCTTTTAATATTCCTTTTGCAACTCTTGCAACATATGGCATTAAATTATTTGGAATTCCTTGTGGTTCTTCTCCAATCAATCCACTTTCATGTGCTCCTATTGGATTAAAATATCTTAGAATTGCAATATTCCATGAATTATCAGATTTATATACATCTTTTAGTATTTCTTCTATAAAATATTTTGTTGTTGCATACGGATTTGTTGTATCACCTGTTTTTAAATCCTCAGTATATGGAATTTCTGTAGAATTACCATATACTGTAGCAGTAGAGCTAAATACAAATGTTTTTACATTGTTCTTATTCATTACATTTAATAAACTTAGTGCTCCTGCCACATTATTTGTATAATAATCTAATGGCTTTTTAGTAGATTCTCCAACAGCTTTAAATCCAGCAAGATTTATAACTGCATCAATATTATTTTCTTTAAAGACCTTATCCATCTTTTCTGTATCCAAATAATCAATTTCATAAAATTTAAAATCTTTTCCTGTTATTTGTCTTATTGCATCTAAAACTTTTGGTTTACTATTTGAAAAATTATCTACTATTACTACATCTCTTCCTGCTTGCAATAATTCTACAACTGTATGGCTACCTATATAACCGGCTCCACCTGTAACTAATATTGACATATTAAACCTCCTTATTTACTATAAATATTTTGATATATTTCATAATCCCTTAATATTTTTCTAACATAGTTATTTGTTTCTCTAAATGGTATATTCTCTATATTTGAACCATCTGATAATATTTTTTCTTCTTCAATCCATTTATCTACATTGCCACTTCCTGCATTATAGGCAGTAAGTGCTAGCGCCACATTTTCATATTTATCATATAAACTATTAAAATAACAGCTTCCAAGTTTTATGTTCATTTCTGGATCTTTTAGCATTTCTTTTTCATATTTTATTCCCAATTTACCAGCCGTTTCTTCTGCTGTGCTATCCATTAATTGCATTAAACCAATGGCATTACTTCTGGAAACTGCTTCTGAATCAAAATTACTTTCTGCTTTTATTATCGCATATAATAATAATGGATCTAAATCATATTCCATAGCAACCTGCTCTACATATTCAGAATATTTTTGTGGGTAAATTATTTTAAGTATTTCATTATGTATTTTAAATACACCAAATAAAATATATAACACAAGAATAATGCATGCTAAAATTATAAATATTTTTAGTAACTTTTTTCCCATGTTTTCCTCCTTTGTCACTTTAAATCGTACCAATTATATGCCTCTGAAACTTCTGCTTTAAGAGGTACTTCTAATTTAATTGCATCCTCCATACATGATTGTAATATGTTTTTTACCCTTTCCTTTTCATCCTCTTTTGCTTCTATTAAAAGCTCATCGTGTATTTGTAAAATAAGACGTGCATCTAATTTTTCTTCTTTTAATTTTTTGTATACATTTATCATTGCAATTTTCATTATATCTGCTGCAGTTCCCTGAATTGGAGTATTCATTGCAGCTCTTGCTCCAAATTGTCTAATGTTAAAATTCTTAGATTTAAGCTCTGGAATATATCTTCTTCTATTAAACAATGTTTCTACATATCCTTGCTCTTTTGCTTTTTCCACAATTTCGTCCATAAATCTCTTAATCCCAGAATATTTTTCTAAGTATTGATTTATATATTCCTTTGCTTTTTTTCTAGATACTCCTATTTGTTCTCCTAATCCAAAATCACTAATTCCATAAACAATTCCAAAATTAACTGCTTTGGCATGTGATCTTTGTTCTTTAGTTACTTCGTCTATTGGAATATTAAATACATTGGATGCTGCCTGTTTATGTATATCTTCATCATTCTTAAAAGCTTTTATCATATTTTCATCTTTAGAGATGTGCGCTAAAACTCTAAGTTCTATTTGTGAATAATCCGCATCTATAAATATGTATCCTTCTTTAGGCACAAATGCTTTTCTTAATCTTTTTCCTAATTCTATTCTTGTAGGAATATTTTGTAAGTTTGGCTCTGTAGAACTTATTCTTCCTGTTGCTGTAATTGTTTGATGAAAATATGAATGAATTCTTCCTGTTACTTTGTTTATATATGGTTTTAGTCCTTCTACATATGTAGAATTTAATTTAGTTAAACTTCTATATTCCAATATTTTTTCTATTATTGGATGTTCATTTTTTAACTTTTCTAATACATCTACATCTGTTGAATAACCAGTCTTTGTTTTCTTTACTACTGGTAGTTTTAGCTTTTCAAATAAGACTTCTCCTAATTGTTTTGTAGAATTTATATTAAATTCTTGTCCACTCAAATTGTAAATTTCTTTTGTAAGCTCATCAATATTTTGTTTTAATTCTACTCCAAAATTTTCTAATTTTTCTTTTTCAATTTTTATTCCTGCATATTGCATCTCTGCTAAAACTTCTACAAGTGGCATTTCTATATTATTAAATAAGTCTTTTTCATTTAAATCGTCTAATTCTGCACTTGTTTTTTCATAAAGTTTATATATCAAATATGTATTTAAAGAATTTATTGTTTTTTCGTATTCATTAGCATTTGAATTTTCTTCAAATAAATTTATCTGTTCTTCTTTTTTTATTCCTAATCCCTTTAAATAATCTTCTGTATTAAAATCTAAATATTGATATGCTAAATCTTCCATTTTATATTTCATATTAGATGGATCTAAATCATATACTGCGATTTCTGCATCATACACTATTCCTTTTGGTGTAATTTCCAATTGTTTTAATAGTATATAATCTGTTGAAATTTTATATCCATATTTTTTTATTTTTTCATCTTCAAAAATCTCTTTTAATATATTTTCTTTTCCTAATATTTCCGAATAATATACTATGTTTTCATCTTTTATATATACAAAGATTTTATTAATTTTCTTTTTTATTATATATTCATCTTTATTTTCTTCTATTGTATAAAAACTATAGAAAATTTCATTTTTTATTTTATCTTTTAAATCTTCTAATTGTATTTCTTTTATATCAAATTTTTCTAATTGTTCTGTTTGCTCTTCTAATTGAATTCCATCTGCTAAATTAAATCTTTCTATATATCTATTGAAATTTAGACTTTTAAATAATTTTAATACTTCTTCTTTATTCCATTCTTCTACTTTAAATTGCTCTAAATCCTCTTCTATTGGTGAGTTTACATCTATTGTACCTAATTCTTTAGAAAGAATTGCTAAGTCTTTATTTTCTATAATTCTTTCTCTAGTTTTTCCTTTTACATCCAATGCTTGTCCTTTTTCAATTTCGGCATATAGATTTTCTATATTAGAATATTCCTGTATTAATTTTAATGCTGTTTTTTCTCCTATTCCTGGAACACCTGGTATGTTATCTGAAGTATCACCTTGAAGTCCTTTTACTTCTATTAATTGTTTTGGTTCTATTCCATATACTTCTTTTACTTTTTCTCTGTTAAAATCTTCTTCTTCTGTTTTCCCCATTTTAGTTCTAGGAATTCTTATAGTAACTTTATCTGTTGCAAGTTGAAAAGTATCCCTATCTCCTGAAAGTATCGTTACATCAAGCCCTTGTTCTTCTCCATATACAGATAATGTACCTAATATATCATCACCTTCATAGCCTTCTTTTTCTACTATATCTATATTCATAGCTCGTAATATATCTTTTATAATAGGCATCTGACAGGCAAGTTCATCTGGCATTCCTTTTCTGTTTGCTTTATAACCATCATACATTTTATGTCTTTTTGTTGGTCCTTTTTTATCAAAAGCAACTACAAGATATTCTGGTTTTATATCATCTAATATTTTAAATAGTATTGCCAAAAATCCATATACTGCATTCGTTGGTGTACCATCTTTTGTTGTAAGCATTTTGTTACCCATTATTCCATAAAAAGCTCTATTTAAAATACTATTACCATCTACTAATACTAATTTTCCCAATTTGTTACCTCTTTTCTAATACATATAACATTCTAATACTAGTGTATCATCAATAATTTTATAACCATCTTCTGGTCTATTCTGTAAATATTCTATTAGAATTTCTTTAGTTAAACTAATCTTTTCTAATTTTTCATTTGAATAAAAATTTATCAATCCATCTGCTGCCCAATCACATCTTAATGAATTATATGTTACAACAGATTTTCTACTTATGTTAGTAAAATATGCCTTATTACTTTCTCCCTTTACTGTGTATATAGCAATTTTATTTACAGTTATATTTGTTTTATTTTCATATTCTTTTATGTAATTACTAATATTTTGTACTTCTTCTTTTTCATAAATATTTACTAATTTATGTTCATATGTAACTATTATACAATTATATATATTTATAATGCTATATAAAATTAAAATAATAAACAAAAAATAATTACATATTTTGTTTTTATTTTCCTTTAATAGACAAATTAATACAAATCCAATAATACTTCCAATACAGAATCTTAATCTTCCAGTAAAAAAGCTTGATAATGTTCCTATAGAAACTATGAAAGCACTTATTAAACTTATTATAATTATAAAAATTGCTTTTACTGTAAACAAATTTTTACCTTTTGTTTTTATATCATATATTACAGAAAATGTTAATAATATAGCTAAAAAAATATATAACATATATTCTGGGAATAAGCCTATGCAATTTTTCAAAATGCTTGAAAAGTTATTTAGTATATAATTTATATTACTAAAAATTGATGTAAAACTTCCCACTCTAGTTTGTTCTTGATTAGTTAAAACTCCTATAATTTTAACTAATATCATATTAATAGCTATAGAAATTACAACTATTATTAACGATTTAAATAAATCCCAACATATTTGTTTTATATTTTTAATTAAGTCTTCTTTTTTTCCTTCTAATATTACCGAGTTTTTTAGTAAAGATAATATAAATGTTAAAATTATTAAATAACCAATAGTTCCCTGATATGCAATTACTCCTAATATTGATAATATTACAGCTATAAAAAATCTCCTCGTTTTTTCTGCATATACAATAAATTCCGCAGAATAAGTGAAAAGTAATAAACTAATTGCCATAACGATGCATTCCACAAAGTACATATCTTCTATGTACATAAAATTAAATATAGTAAAGAATGAAACTATTGTAAACAAAACTTCTTTCTTTATTGTGATATTTTCGTAATTTTTTATAACAAGATTCTTTAGTTTAATTACAACTACTGAAGATATAATTATTGAAAATATTAACGTACCTATTACAAAAATATTAATTGGCAAATTTAATATAGATGCCAACATTGTAATTACATACATAAATAACCTGCCATCTTTTAAAGACCAATTTGTAGCATATCTTTCATATCCTACATTTATTATATTATATGTATCGGCAGAATAATGCATAGTAAGCCAATTTATATACATTAATACTGCCAATATTATTACTCCTATTAAAAAATATATTTTTTTCTTTTTCATATTTCTCCTAAATATATGCTAAAAAGTATAATATGTTATCCATAATAACAAAATTATTTTCATATCCTAAATTTCTAAGTGCAGCATATTCATAAAATAATTCTTTATTTGGATATGCTTCTAAATAATTATCTTCAAAATTTCTACCTGTATAAAAATTAATTGTTCCAATTGCAGACCAAGTACATGCAACTCCATCATATGTTAATACAGATCTATTATCTATTTCTGAAAAGTAACCATATTTTTTCATATTAGACAATTTAAAATATCTTGCTTCTGTGATTTTTATATTATTCTCTTTTTCATAGTTTGAAATATATTCCTCTAATCCTTGGCATTGTTTTGCTTCTAATTTGTTTACTTCTTTATGTTCATATAATTGCCAAATTGTATTTGCGGTTACAGTAGCAATATATAAAATTATAATTGATAATAAAATATATTTAACAATTTTATAATAAACAAATGCTTGTGTTCCAGAAAATAAATAAAGTAATAATATTCCAACTAGAGCTCCTACAGGCATATGTATTCTTCCTGTATCATAACTTGTTATACTTACTACACACATAGCTATTGTAACAGCTACAGTCATAGCGATAATTATTAAAATATTTAAAAATATATTTTTTTCTTTATGCGCAATTTCATATATTAATGCAATAAGCATAATAAATAAAACAAAAATTAGCATTAAATAGCTTGGGAATAGACCACAATTATTAACAAATATTGTAGAAAATACCATCGTTCCAAAATTTCCAAGTATATATAATAAATTTCCTACTAAATTTTGAATTCCATTTAATCTTTTTTGAACAGTTCCTGCTATTGTTGTAGCTATTTCTATTTGTATTAAATTTGCTATAAATGATATTCCTGCAATAACAACTATTATTAAAAATTCTTTTGCCACTTCTTTAGGCGCACTTGGATGTTTTATTATAGAAAATACCAATCCTAAAACAATGAATAATCCTATTGTTCCTTGATAACAAAAAGTTGCTAATATTGCTAATAATAGTGCTTTTATAAAATAATATTTGCTCTTCTTAGCAATTTGATTTATTGCTAGTATGTAGAATAATATACTACATGCCATTACGGCTGACTCAACAAAATATAAATTTTCTACATACATAAAATTAAATATTATACAATATGAAATTAAAATAGCTATAAATTCAAATAATTTTCCTTCACGTGTTCCTCCATGTTTTAACATCATATCTTTAAGTATGATTACACAAACACATGAGATAACCAGAGCTATTACTGTAAGTCCAATTACAAAAATATTAATAGGCATATTAGTTGCATTTGCAACCATTCCTATTAAAAACATAAATATTCTTCCATCACTTAAAGAATTATTTATTGCATATTCTTTATATCCTATATTCATTATATTATATGTATCTGTTGCATAATGCATAGATATATAATTCCAAAAAACAGCCCCTGTTATTACAAATAAAATAAAAAATAAAATTATATTTTTCGCTTTTCTTTTCATGTTCTCTCCTCGTATTCTTTTGTAATTTTGAAATTCACATTTCATACTATATCATAAAAATAGAAATTACTCTACCCTTTCATTAAAGTAATTTCTATTTTTACTGCATATTATTTAATTAATAATTTTATTAATTATCTTTTCAATAGTTTTTATTCTATTAATTCTATATTTTTGTCTCTACTATTCTTTATACCTTTTCTTTAAGTATATTTTTCTATTTCTCCATATTTATCAATTTTTATTTTATATTCTTCGTATTTTACTATTATATTTCTTCTATATTTTTTTGCTATTTCTTTTAGATTTTCTAAAAAAGTCTTTTCATTTTCTTTATTTATCAATCCTGATTTTTCTATAGTTAAATCTTTATCATTAGGGAAAAAATTCACATCATCCATATCTTTTACTATTTTCTTTAAATCTTCTACTAAATATTCATCCTCATATATTTTATCTATTGTTGAGCCTGACTTAAAATTTATTAAATCATTTTTTCCTTCATTTTGCGAAGTACATTCCTTATATGATATTCTAATAGTTATTCTTTCTTGTGAATCAGAAATTTCTTTTATTTCATTCAACATTTTTTTATATCTTCCATCATCATTTATAATTAAATCATGTAAATTTAAATCTGTGCTTATCTCTATTCCTCTTGCATCACTTACAATATCAAATCTATAATTTGATGACAATATATTTTTTAATTCGGATAATAATTCTTCCTTAATTTCCATATCTTTAACATTTTCTTTATATGGTTCAAAAAAACTTTCATCCCTATATTCATATTCTAAATCTACAATTTCTTTTATATTATATGGATCATCTTCTGGATCAACTCTTACTCCAACACATCCTACAATATCTTTATTTTCCTCTGGATAATATTTAAATCTATATTCATCTATATCTGTTTCTAAACAGTAGCAATTACAATTAGCGCCGATAGACTTACCTAAATTCAATGTTTCTTTTCCTTTTTCATAAAACTCTATTTCAAATTCTCTACTATATTTGTCCTTCAAAAATTCTTCTGCTTTACTTTCATAATATTCTTGTAATTTATTTTCTAAATATTTTTGTATATACTGATATGTTCCTATAACAACAGTTAATGATAAGATTATTATAATAATTATCCAAGCTATTTTATTTTTATTCTTATTTACTTTTTTTATTTTCATAAAATCCCCTTTACATATTTATATTACTTTACTATTTTTATATTTTTTGTAATGTATTCTTTCATATCATTTATATTTTCTTCTTGTACATAATTTTTACCATTTATAAACATATCAACTAGTTCACTTTTATTTTCATTACCTTCACTAGCAATTCTTTCACCAACCATTGTTAATATTTTTTTATACACAAAATTTAGTTTTTCATAATTTATTCCTCCTTGCATATAAAAAAAAGGGATTGTTATTTTATTTGCCTTTCTTAAGTTTTTAGTGTAATTTTCACTTTTTGGATATGCGCCAACTGCTCCACAACAATTTATTTTATATTTTTTTGAAGCTTTTTTTAATCCCTTTACTTTTCCAGCAAATAGCCAACCTAAATATATTATTCCATCATCTTTTTTTAGTTTTCTACTAGCTTCTCTTAAAGAATAACAAGGAATATTAAGTTTGTCACTTAATAAATGTGCATATTGCTCTGTATGACCTGTATTACTTTTATAGACTATTGCTTTTATCATTTTCTTCCTCCTTATTAAACATTTTATACCATATTAATAGAATTATAATTGCCCAAATAGATATTATCTGTGATATAGAAATTGGCATTATATTAACTGGCTGTCTGAAAATTTCTAATATTAATTTAAATACACAGAATAAAATTGATGATATAAATATTTTTTGATACATATTTTTATATTTTCTTAATATTATATAAAAATATATTATTGCAAACACTACTGTTTCAATTAATTGAATTGGAATTTGTATTCCATTTTCTAATATTTTTCCTTCGCAACATCCATTAAGATAACAACCAATTTTTGAAATTGAATATATTAAAATTAAATTTGGAAATAGTATTTGTGCCAAATCAGTATATGATTTTTTTGCCAATTTTGCATATATCAAAATTCCTGTTATTGCTCCAAATATTGATCCCCAATATGAAAAACCATTTAATATAATTTCTTGTATGCTCATTGTTTTATATATTTCTATATTTGTAAATATATCAAAAATTTTCGCACCTAATATAATTCCTATATTTTCTATAAATAAGCAAATCATTATTTCTTTTAATTTATATTTACTTTTAAATTGAATTGTACTTATTATAATATTTAAAATGAGTGCTAATAATATGAATATAATATAGCCTAAATTTGTTTTTAATAGCATAAATCTTATCTCCATTTTTTATTATATTGTATTTTTTTTATAAATTAATTGCAATTGTTTTTTTGTTACTTTTCCATTACAGTTGTGTTTCGCATATATTAAGGAAACAAATCTCGCTTCGCGAGAACTTTTCTCTACTTTTTTAATTTAACTATTTATATTTTAGTTCTCGAAGAAGCGTAAAGATTTGTAGGCGCGAAAAATTGCTATGCAATTTTTCTGTGCAATCTTATTTTTGTTGTATAGGAAAAAATTATTTTTCTTATACAACAAAAAAATACTGGCACAAAGGCCAGTATCTTGCACACTTACAGTTTATATTAATTTACTTATCTGCAAGTATACAGCAGCATACGCCTCGTCAAGCGCTCGTTCCAGCTCTTCGCTGGTGTGTCCTGAAAATCGTAGCTCTCTTTGAGTAAAGTCGAAGTTACAATCGCTAATGCGTTTGTCTTCTTCTTTAGTCAAGGAAAGTTCAGGCTGCAACTTTTCGAACACTTCCTCAGAATACGCTGTCTTGATTGGGACCTCGACATTCTTCCACCAACTTGCATTTAGATTCAGTTCATTTTTATGCTGAATCTGCTTTGCAAGATAGATGAAAGCCAATCTCTCAAAAAGTTGAGAGTTTCCTTTCATCCCCAGCTTCTCAATTGCATTATTCATGATAGCTTCGACTATCAATGCAATTTTAATCTTTCGAAATTCTTTGTGAGCATAATTTTCAATATGAAATTCGTTCATATTGATTGATACCGGATTTCCGGGCTCCTTTTGATATTTCAAAAGATCAAGATTTTCTTTTGACAACATTTTAAGAAATTCCTCTGTCGGGTATTTTACCCAAGAGTTTTTCTTGGTTGTTGTCGTATAGAAAAATGCTGGTCCCTCACCGATAAGAGTAGCAACTGCAAATGGCTCTAGAATCCATTTAAGAGTCTTAGACAGCCGATTGCGTAATTTTTCTGAATCATTATTACAATCGTCAGCCAAAGCCATTATATACATCCCTACCGTTATTTTAGTAAACATGCTGCAATCCTCCTATTTGTCAACTCAAAGTTACTCATACTAATTATAGCACATCAAATTCCTTATGTCAAAATATGTAACTTATTTATGTAACCGTATTTTTGTATTGATTTCTTAAGGCTGTATTCTCCTGTTCTAACCTTTTTATATCATACTTTATATTGTCTATTTCTTCGTTTTGCATAGCTATTTTTTCTTTTTTTAATCTTATCTCTTCTTTTATTAACAAATTAAACTTTACTAAATCTTTTGCTGGGATAGAATCAATATTTACTTTACCATTTTTTAACTTATCATATAATTCAAGTGTTTCTTTTCTTTTTTCTTCATTTATATTATTTGTTTGAATTTCATCAGTTGCTATATTTTTATTTACTTCATTCTTTATTTCTATGTTTTTTAAATTTTTTATTTTTTTAAATTTATTCTTAAAAAAATCAAAGATTCTTATAAAAATATTTTTTTCGTATTTCACTATACTTGTATTTTTATCTTCCATCTGGAGCATCACTCTCTCTACTTTCAATTTTTCTTAAATGTGCTTTCATTGACGTATTTAATTCGCTAATCAAGGCTTTATTCATAGCTCTTAATTTCTCTCTTTTTTCTAAAAGTTCTTTTGTCATTTTAGAATTATCTTCTATTTCTTGATCTAAATCAGCTAGCATTGCCATTCCTGCTTGAAACTCCAATTTTTGAATATCTTGAAGTGCAGGAGATTCCTCTTGCAATTTTTTACTTAAATCTTTTATTCCTTTTTTTCTGCATTCTAATTCATACCACGCACCTCGTTTAAACTCAGGATATACATTAGAAAGTATTGTCCACTCTAAGATTGATTTTTCTTTTCTAATTTCCGAACTTTTTAAACATTCAAATATTGGGAAATGTTTTTTCGAAGAATTTTCATCATCTTTCATATATCCTTGTGGTGAATAATAACATCCTGTAACCTTATGTATTCCATCTCTATTAAAACCGTGTTCATCAAATCCATCTATATCGTATCCATCAACATATAAAGTATCATTATACGCATTTCTTCCATCTGACAAAAATCCTTTTACAATAGCCTCTTTAAATTTAGTTCTTCCATAACGGTCGAATCCATGTACATCATATCCATCTTTATCAAATTTACTTCCTATTTTTGAATATGTTCCATCTTCAAATTTTTCATGCCATAATCCATCTCTATCAAATCCGGCTCTTCCTTTTTTTTCATCAATTTTTATGCCTTCATGATTATATCCAAGAAGATCCTTATCTTCCCCTGTAAGCAAATTCACCCATTTTGCTTCTTCTTCATCATATCTAAAAAAATACCTATCATATAAAGTCTGAGTATATGCATTTACTCCACTTTTCTTGTATCCATCAACATCTTGTTCTTCTATGCCATCTTTTTCTTCACAATATTGTGTTCCTGTATAAATATTATATCCATATTTTGTTTCAATATTTGCACATTCTCCTATTATAAAACCTCTAGAGTCTACTTTGTCAAAATCCAAATCATTTTTTATATCTTCAAAAAATCCTATTTTTGCTAAATGCTCAACAGAATATTTTTCGAAAAGCGCATCACTTTTCTTAAATCCTACTTTTTTGGCTTGTCCAGTTTCTTCATTCATTCTTTCTTTATGCCAGAAATGTTGCCTTGCAGCTTCCAAATATTTTCCTATTTCATAATCATTTGGTAACTTTAAATATGTAAGCTCATAAACTGCATCTAATACTTTTTCCTTTTCTTCTTGATTGCCTAAACTTTTTACTATATCTTCCCATTTAGTTTGCGGAGTAATTTTTGACATATCATAATCACACTTTGATAATGCTTCTAATACTTTTAAATTTTTGTTTAGTCTTTCTGTTCCGGAATTGTTTTTCTCCTGTTACTAATACTTTTTCAGCAATTTGCTTAAACTTTGTTTGACTTTCTGATAATTTAAATGAATTTTCAAGCATTGGATTAAATCTCATAAAATTACATGCAAAATCAAAAATTACTGGAATATCATCTACTATTTCTCCATCTTTTTTGGTTGTAATTCCTCTTCCTATTTGTTGTAAAAAAGTTATACAAGGATCTTGACCATCTTCAGTCTCATCTTTTTGCTTTTTTTCGTCAAATTGTCTAAACATTGATAGCATTTTAACACCTTCAGAATGAATTCCTTCTGTAAATCTATCCATTGCAACAATAAGTAACATACCTTCTTTTGGATTTTTAGGAGCCATAAATCTTCTTAAATTTTTCTTATCTTCTTTTTCTGGCACTACTCCTTTATTAGAATGAGTAACTAATAGATCGTCATCTTCAACTGGAAAATATTCTTTCATCAATTTTTTATGATCTTCTATTATTTTTTTGCTTGACTTGTTTTTATTGCTACGAGGTGTAAAACAAATCCCCTTACTATTAAGTATATATTCATGATCTTTTGTAGTATTTTGTATTATTTCATTTATTTTTTTTCTTTTCCATTCAACATATTTTTTATTAAATTCTGTTCCTGGCCTATCCATTTCATCTATTCTTTCAAAAAATGCCAATAAATCTTTTGATGATTGGTTTTTGCTAGCATTTTCTGTTTCTATCATATATTTTAATAATGATTGATTCTCTTTTAACCTTTTTTGAATTATAGGATCTTTACTATCTGTTTTAGATAATTCTTCTATTTCTTCACTTAATAATTCTTTTAAAAAATCATTTTTTCCTGTAATTTTACATGCCTCATAAAAATCTATTAGCTTTGAATCACGTTCACGCATCTTTTTTAGTGCAGTATTTGAATAAGAACCATGTTTCATTACATATTCCCTATAAGATGGCTCTTTTTCTTCAACTTTTTTCTTTAAATTTCCCACAATAGCCTTCATATCAGCATATTCATGTGTCTCATCTAGTTTAAGATCAAAAGTAACAACTTTAGGTTTTACAATTAAATCTTTTTCTATAGCATCTACTAATGTTAAATTTGATGCCAAATATGCTTCTTTTCGTATCTCTGGAATACTATATCCACATATTTGTGCTAATCTTGCCATTGCATCTATTCCATCTGATCTATTAGGTGTAGCTGTTAATGCCAAAACTTTGGCATTACTACATCTTCTAATTAATTCTTCTATTTTTTTTCCATTTTCTTGAGTAACTGCCCTATGTGCTTCATCAATAACTATAAGTACAGGTTCTTCTTGATTTGAAATTTCATCTAATAACCCATCTATATCATCTTTGTTTTGATAACATTTAAATAAAAGATTTGGGAATTCACTTTTAGTTATATTAGCTGTATCGTCTCCAATAATATAACTTATTTGAGTAATTATTTCTTCTAATTTTTCTTCATCTGAAAGTTCCGAATTTGATTGTACACTTTCATAAATATTACTAATAATTTCATTTAATTTTTCTTTTTTCTTTCCTCTTCTTTTTGAACTTTTTACAAGTCTATCAGTAATTTTTTCTACTGCTGTTGGTAAATACTCTTCTGTACCAATTAAATTCATATATTGTGAATTAAAAGTTTCTAAATATTTATCTAAAATTACATATTCAACAATTCTATCTTTTGTTTGATCTAATATAGGATTTTGTGGTGCAAAAAAATATGTAGGAATATTGCTCATACGACTGGCTTCTATTTGTGGTTCTGGTTCATCTTTTTCATCTGAATATTTTTGTAAAAATTTTAAAAATTGGCTTAAAAAAAGATATGTTTTTCCTCCACCAGTTGTAGCTACAATTCCAGCAAATCTTTTTGGATCTATTCCCCAAAATAGTTCATCTATATTTTTATCTGCTTGTGGTTGTTCCCCTCTTAATTCCATATTATCACTCACTATCACATCTATTTTACTTTAGTATACTATAACATTCATCTTAAATTATTACATTTTTATGTTATTTATATTACATTTTTGTTTAAAGACTATTGGTATTTATATGTTATTAATTTTATACATAAAAAAATTAATGTAAACAACTTCTTTTAGTGTCTACATTAATTTAAAATTAAGACATAAATGCAATTACATCATATTCATTTGAAATCTTATTTAAATCAGTGCTATATACTAACATTTTATTATTTTCGTTTTTTAATACATATGTATTTTCTAATATTACTAAAACATCATATGATTTTAACAATACTTGTCCTGATTGATTTATAAAATAATATTCTGTCATCATACTTTCTTCATTATATTTAGATATAATAATTATATTATCAATTATATTTTCTATTTCATATCCATTTGGAATATATATCATATCTCCGTTATTATTATACCAACCATAGGCCTCTTCATTTGGATTTTTAAATACTATAGAACCATCATTTAATGTTTCAATAGTATTTGAATAGCTATTAAATCCTGGTAAACATTCTATGCTAGAACTTTCTTCTCCACTATTTTTCTTTATAGTTACATTGTATGTTGGATTGGCTTCTACAAAATAATCATCATATAAATCATATGTAGGATTATCATTTTTTACCGGTTCTATAACCATAGTATAATTTTCAGCTTTATAACATAAATTATCATCATTATAAAGTCCTGAATAATCTCTTTGTAAGTTTTTTTCAAACTTCAAAGTCTTTTCTGGAACAAGTTGTATATTTTTATTATTAGCATTTTCCGCTATAAAAATTTGTAAAATAAATGAATAAGATTGTTCTGTCAAATACTGCATATTCTGGTTGCTATATTCAGCTATCATTTCTTGTTCTATATAATTTGATATATTTATAAAATATTCATTATTACTAATATTAAGCTGCTCATTTCCTTTTGAAATTATATAATAGTCATTACCTTTTTTAGCTAATGCAAAATAATATTTTTGTTTATTAAACTCTGCACTGCAAAAATATGATACACCATCATATTCGCAAGGTATTTTTTCTTTACCATTTTCATTAATAAATCCATATTTTGAATTATTTTCAATTACCATATATGGTTCTTCATTTGTTATTTCTGACAAATTTTTTATATTATTTAATATTTCTTTAACTTGACTATTCATTTTATTATAATTTACTGCATTTATTATTATAGCTGCTATTAAAACAAATAAGAAACATATAACAACTATTGCTTGAAGTATGTAATATAAGATTATATTAACAATTTTTCTTGTTTTACTCTCCTGAATATTTTGTTCTTGATAATGTATATAAATTAACTGCATTATTAAACAAATTATATTCCAGAATACAAGTTCTTTATTAAATAAAACAATAATAGACATTATAATTACTATAAAATATGATATTACTTGAATTGCTTTAGGTTTATTCTTTTTTATTAATATAATATTAATTAATGCCAATACTATTGGAATTACTGCGCATACAACTATCTTTGCTATTTCTACAAAAGAAAAAGAATAATTCATTAATGTTAAAACAGCTATATATATTTCATATAATCCAAATATTAATTGCCAAAAAAGTATTTTTTTGTTTTTTCTATTTTGTATTGCACAAATAATATTTAGTATTCCTATTAAACCACACACAAATGTTACTATTAATGTAGCCTTTCCAATTAAAAACTCTATTATAGCACTATTATAAATTGATTTAATTTCTTCAGGACCAGATATAATGCTCTTACATAAAAAACCCAAACTAAAATAAAATATGTATAATGCTATTGTTGCAATAATATTTATTATAGTTACAAAATAATTTGTTCTTTTCTTATTCACATCTAAATTCCCCTTATTATTTTTTTATAGTATTATTTTTTCTTTTTTTTTAAATCTTTTTAAAAATTCTTCAAAATATTCCTTCACACAACTTGAAATTTCTATGTATATTTTATTTTCTTCTGGAAATGAATGAATAGCAAAATGACTTTCTGCAAGTAACCACAGTCCTGTATATCCTTGTTTTTCAAAAAAATGTTCTACTTTTTTTATTATTGTAAAACCACTATCTTTGAGAATTTTTTCGCATTCTTTTACTAATATTTTTTCATCTTTATACTCTATCCATGTATGATAATTATACATATTTGCTTCCAATTTTATTACTCCTTTACCAGTTTTGAACTTCTTGATTATAATATGTAATAAGTGTTGGCTTAAACATATCGTTTTCATCTATTGCATTTGTATCTATTAATTCATCTTTTCCAAACTCAAATAAAGAATCTATATTTTCTTCTGTTAAATACTTTGTATCTACTACTAATTCTTTTCTTTTATTATCAGTATTAAAAGCCAAGTTAAATCCCCATTCTCCAAATGTAGGTACTTGTAAATGATATGGTATTACATTTTTAAATTGAGTTTTTATAGTTTTATTTATACACCAAAATGATTTTTTTGCATAATAAGGACTTGTTGATTGGCAAACCATTACACCATCGTTTGTTAAATTGGCTTTTACATAATTATAAAATACATTTGTATACAATTTATTTAATGTTTCATTATTTGGATCTGGAAAATCTATTATTATTACATCAAATTTTTCATTATTTTCTTGTACAAATAAATATGCATCTTCATTTATAACCTTTACTTTTGGATTTTTTAATGAATTTTGATTTAAACTTGATACTTGCTTATCATTAGCACATAAATCTGTCATCTGTTTATCTATATCTACTAATACTATTTCTTCTACATCATTATATTTTAAAACTTCTCTTGCTGCTAGTCCATCTCCTCCACCTAATATTAAAACTCTTTTATGTGAATTTGCATACATCATAGGGACATGAACTAAAGCTTCATGATATCTATATTCGTCCATTGTACTAAATTGCAAATTACCATCTAAAAATAGTCTTACATCATCTTTATGCTTTGTCATAACTATTTTTTGATATGGAGTCTGTTCAGATAAAATTATATCATCTCTGTATAGTCCTCCCTCAATTTTATCTGCTATAAGTTTTCCTGTACATAAAAAGATTAATATTACCATTAACAATACAATTGATATAACTCTAATTATCTTGTATTTTACTATATAATTTTTATACTTTAATATTATTAATATTGCTGCTATTGTATTTATACTTCCCATCAAAAATGTTGTTGTAATAAAACCTAATTTTGGAAATAAAATTAATGGAAAAGCAATAGAACCAATTAAACCACCAATATAATCAAATGTAAAAATATTGGCTAAATTTTTTCTAACATTACTTTCATTTTTTTCTACAATTCTAGTTAGTATTGGTATTTCTAGTCCAACAAATATTCCTATTAATATTATTAATACATACATAATTAAATCATATATACTTGTATATATATTAGCTAAAAAAAGTATTAAACTAGAAAAACCTCCTAAAATACCAACTGCAAGCTCTATAAAAATAAATTTATTAAATAAATTATTTTTTATGTATTTTGATATGTATGAGCCTACTCCCATTGCACTCATATATAATCCTATTGTAATAGAAAATTGAGTTATACTATCTCCTTGTAAATATGAACTTATACTGCTTATTATTAATTCATAAATTATTGAACATATTGATATTAATAAAGTAGTTATTAATAATAATCTTGCATCAAACTTTTTGCTTTTATTTACATTTTCTTCTACTTTTTCTTCCATCTATAAAACACCACTCATTAAAATTCCTATAGCAATAAACATTCCACTTATCATAATACCTACTGCTTTATTGTTATTATCTATTTCTTCAGTTAAATTGAAACTTTTTTTATATATTTTTTCAGTTATTTTATATCCAATAAAACAAAATACTATGCCTATTAATGTATATATAATTAATTCAATTATTTTTGATAAAATCTCCATTTTCTTCCTCCTTACCTTATATTATTACTGTTCTAACTATTATTGCAATTGAAATAAATATTCCTGCAATTATAAATCCTGCTGCTACATTTTTTTCTTTTAATTCCTTTTTAAAATCATAAGGTACAAGTAAATCAAATATGTATACACATACAAACATTAAAACTAGTCCAATTCCTGCATATATTAATGTACTTAATATTTCCATCCAATTAATACTCATATCTAATCCCCCTTTCTATTTTCCAGCACTTGTTCCACCACCTGATGATGTTCTACTATTTATACTACTTTGTCTTGCAGAATATGCATAATTATCATAAACAGTGCTACTTATTGGATTTGTATAACTTCTATAATAATTATAATAATGCCTTGAATGATACATCGTTCCAGAATTATTTAAATATTTTTTTGTTGATATTTGAACATATATTCCATCTAATTCTTTATAAATATATGCATATTCATTTTTGGTTTGTAATCCAATTCCATCATCTTCTGTTGTTTTATCTATATCACTTGTTTTTGTTATTCCCTCTGGCACACCATCTATTATATCTTTTACGGTTTCATCTATACTTATAAATGACGATTTATAAACTTTTGCTTTTTCTTTATTAGTGTTATTTGTAATTGAAGTTACATATGTATATTTTGAAGTATTTTTATTTATATATTTTTCAATTGATTTATTAACAAACAATCCTTTTATCAATCCTATAAATGGTATTAAAAATGTTAATACTATAAGAAATATAGTTACATTCCTTATGACGTTATTTATATTTAAAAGTGTTTCTGTGTTTTGATACATAGTATTTTGCTCTATTTGATCTGTAATCTTTATTTTATCTGGTGATATGTATCTACCTATTGTAGTTTCTATTTCTCCACTCCAATTTTCAACAGAAATTACTGTATTTTGATCTTCTGAAATATATGTTATATAATCACAGCTTTCATATTTATCAACATCTGCATTGCCAAAGTAATCAATAACTATTGCTCTTCCTTTCTCATATAATTTATATTTTGTATAATCATTACCATAAATTTCACCTAAATTAGTATCAATTTTTGCATTATAATAATCATATAAACAATATTCTAATTGTTTGTTTTCGTCTTCTTCTATTTCTAACCATTTATGCTGATTAAACTCATTTACAATCTCATATTCCTGCCATTGCCAGTTTTTTTCACTAAAATTAATCATATTAATTACTTTATATTTTTCGGAATTAATATAAATAATTTGTCCTTTTTTTAGTTCCATTTTTATCCCCTTATTTTGTAACTTATTTATATTTAAATATACTTTATTTTTACTTTATTTTCTAGATATAATTCTTTTTTTCAATTACTATTTACATTTTACTCCTTTATCATTTCTTAATATATATTATATTAAAAATTCATCATAATCAAATAAAGGAATAAGATTTTTTTTATTAAGTGATAGTATTTTTTCCCTAACTCCATTTTGCATGTGTGTTGTATAAAAAGTACAATTCGAATATTTCTTTACTAATTCTACAATATTATCTACTCCTATATGTGATTTTTTCCCTTTTAATGCGCTGCAATCACATATTAAATAATTGCACTCTTCGGCCATTATCTTTAATCCTTGGCACATACCTGTATCACCAGTAAATCCTATTTTTGTATCTTTTTCTTTAAAAATATATCCATTAGCTTCTATTTCTTCTTCATGTTCTAATTTTACTTTTTTAACTGTATAGTTTTCTATATTAAAATTACTATTTGTATTATATTTAAAATACTGATTAATTTAATCTACTTTATTAGGAAATGCTAATTTAGTTAAATTATATATTTTATTTTCTCCTGAACTATCACAATATATATTTATTGGTTTATTACTACTTGATATTTTATTTAATAACATAAATGGCATATCGAAATAATGATCTCCATGAAAATGTGTAATTAATATATTTAAAATATTACTTGGTTCAATTCCAATTCTTTTTAACGTCTTACATGTTCCATTAGGTACATCAATTAATATTTTATTATCAATTAAACAACTTGCACTATTATCTTTAGAAAATATACTTCCTGAACCAAGAATTTTTAATTTCATTTCTATCCTCCTAATTATTTTTTAAATCTCTTGAATAATATATCAAATCTGTACAAATTAAATTTCCGTCTTTTATTTCTTTATCATAGTTATCTACAAAGTAATTCTTTATTGTTTTTTCATATTTATCAAAAGCTTGTTTTACATAGAATGGAATATTATTTTCTGTTGTTCCAACAATCATCTTTTTATATCTTGTCTTATAATTATCTACTAAATACTTAATCATCTTTTTAGCAAAGCCTTTTTCTCTGTAGTTTTCTTTTGTTACTATATTTTTTAGTTCTATTGTATCATCATCTATTTTTATAGTTACAGCAATACAAGCAGGTTCATCATCATTTGTCAATACAAATAGCTCTCCATTAGATAAATACTTGTTAATCATTTCTTTGCTTGGATCTGCCTCAAGAAGTAGCTCTAAATACTGTTCTTTATTATCTCTTTCTTTTTTTATATTTATTGAATGTTTTACTGGTAAAAACTCGAAATCTTCTGGTAATTTTGGTGGTAAAAAATCCTCTCCTAAATATCTACCTCTTTCAGAAAAAATACAACCACAATATTTTTGTATATATAAACCTAATTCTCTTGCCCTTGCTTGTCCAACTTTAAAACCAACTCTAAAATCTCTATATAAAAATTTTAATCCATATTTTTTTGCAATTTCTTCAGCCAATCTTTTTATAATATCATGTTTTTGGTATGGACTTACAAGTAAAGTTGTAGTAATTGTATCAAAACCATGTTCCTTAGCATATTTTGCAGTTTGTTCTAAACGAACTGGATAACAATAGTCTTGACATCTATTTTGCAAGTCACATACCACATTTTTACAAAACTCATCTAAACCGTAATTGTCTTCAAAAATTGCTTCAACATTTATATTTTTTGTATATTCTTTTAAACAATCACGCCTTGCTTTATATTCCGTATATGGATGAATATTTGGATTATACCAATATACCGTTGGTTCTATGCCTTCTACTCTTAACTCTTCTATACAATACACGCTACAAGGTGCACAACACGTATGCATTAATAATTTCATTTTTTATATCTCCTTAAAAAATTTAAATCAATAGGGATTTTAGGACCGTCCCAAAATCCCTGTTAAAGTTCATAAACATCAAAAAAGCTTACTGTACCTACTTTTTCTAAGTTGTTTCTTATGTAATTTATTACTCCTTTTGGTGTTTGCCAATTTAGTGATATATTTTCGTTTTTTATTAGTATATATGCATTTTCCATATTTTCTAATTTTTGTATTTGTCCTTCTTCTCCTGCTGAACCTAAGTTTCCTTTTAAAAACATGTCATAATCTTTATTATATATATTTAGTGGTATCATATATACTGCTGCTTCTGAATCTAGTATATATACTGGCTTGTCTTGCTGTAATATAAAATTGTCTACTTCTATTATTCTATCTTGTAATCCCTCTGCTATTGGTATTCCAGCAAAATTTGTTAATATTGATTTTTCTGATGATCCATAATAATATAATTCGTTTATAAAAAATATTGCTACCATGAATACCATTGATATTGTAATTACATTCATAAAGTGTTCTATAAATATTGATAATTTTTTTATTTTTATTTCTTGTATTTTTTTGCATACTAAATAGAATATTCCCATTAACGCTGGTAATATTGCTATTTGGAAGTGTATTTTATCTGCTATTGGATATACCATTATAAATTGTGATAAACTATACACTCCTAATACAAGATGTACGCCTTTTTGTTTTATTCCTGTTATAAAAAAATTAATAATTACTATTGGTGCTACTATGCTTAAAATTGCATTTATATCAAATTCTTTTAATAAATTTGAATATGAAATATTATTTGAAAATGTTTTTATTCCAAGTACACAATAATCCCAAAAACTCCATAAAGAATTAGTTACTACTAAATATATTATTAAAATTAAAACTGGTATTAGTACTCCAAGTATTCTGAAACCAACTAATTTTAATGTATTTTTATTTGCATGGTTTATTAAAATATAAAAACATGTAAGTGCTGATATTATAATTCCTATACTTTGTTTTAGAAGTATTGTTGTTCCCGCTAAAACTCCTATTAAAATATTGTATTTTATTTGGCTTTTGTGAATATTTAATTCCAAATATATTAAAATTAATGTTATTAGTAATATTACATAATTGTAATCTATATAAAAATTGTCTTTAATATATAAAAATATTAATAAAGATGAGAATATTGACCATTTTTTATTTATGTTTAATTTTTCTAAGATTTTAAACGTCAAGTATATTATTGAAACTCCTAATACTGCTGAAATGATTCTTACAACTATTAATTCAGTTCCAAATATTTTTAAGAATGCTCCTATTATAAATGCTAATAATGGTGTTTGAAGCATATTAAAATCGTTATATGGTAATAAGCCATTCGCTATATTTCTTGCAAAATTAAAATTCCATATTTCATCTAAATTTTGCAAATTTCTTGGTAATACCATACCTAAAAATGCTATTAGTAAAACCAATATGTAACATATATTAAAAATGATATCTTTTGTTTTTTGTTTCATAATAACCTCTTATTTGTTATATTCTATATTTAAATGTTCATATGCTGTTGGAAGAGCAATTCTTCCTCTTGGAGTACGTGCTATAAAACCAATTTGCATTAAAAATGGTTCATATACATCTTCTATTGTTTCCATTTCCTCACCAGTTGTAGCCGCTAAAGTTTCTATTCCTACTGGACCTCCAGAATATTTATTAATAATTGTTAGTAATATATTTCTGTCTATTTGGTCTAATCCTAAATCATCTATCTCTAATTTATTTAATGCAATTTTTGCCATTTTTAAATCAACTTTTCCATCTCCTAAAACTGCTGCATAATCTCTAACTCTTTTTAATATTCTATTTGCAATTCTTGGCGTTCCTCTTGATCTTTTAGCTATTTCCATTGTTGCATTATCATCAATTTCTACATCTAATATTCCAGCTGATCTCTTTACAATTTTCTGCAAGTCTTCTGGCTCATATAACTCTAGTCTTTCTACTATTCCAAATCTATCCCTTAAAGGTGTTGTTAAAGAACCTGCTTTTGTTGTAGCACCTATTAGTGTAAATTTAGGTAAATCTAATCTTATTGATCTAGCACTTGGTCCTTTTCCTATGATTATATCTAAAGTATAATCTTCCAAAGCAGGATATAATATTTCTTCTACACTTTTATTTAATCTATGAATTTCATCTATAAATAGCACATCAAATTCTGACAAATTTGTAAGTAGTGCTGCTAAATCTCCTGGCTTTTCTATTGCTGGACCTGATGTAATTTTTATATTTGAATTCATTTCATTTGAAATTATATTAGAAAGTGTTGTTTTTCCTAGTCCTGGTGGTCCATATAAAAGTACATGGTCTAGTGGCTCACCTCTTTTTTTTGCAGCTTCTATATATATTTTCATATTTTCTTTTACTTTTGTTTGTCCAATATATTCATCTAAAGTCTTTGGTCTTAATGAATTTTCTAATCTATTTTCTTCTTCATTAATTAACTCTGGATTAATTAAATTTTCCTCGTCCATAATTTCTCCTTTTTTATATTAATACATTATAAATATTATCATTTCTAAACAAAAAGTACAAGTTTTTTATTATGTAACAAACTTGTACTTTTTAATTTAAAAGAATAATTTAGCATCTGTCTTTTCTAATAAATTTCTATATATTTTTATATATGGTGATTGAAAACCAAATTTATATATTAAGCAAGCTACCCAATAAGCCTTTCTTGGGACATTTGAGAAACTCAAGAATTTATTTTTTCTCCACTCAAAAAAGTTTATATCTAAATAATTCATGTGTTCTCTGATTTTTTCTTTCATATCAACATTTTTGTCAAATGATATTTCTACTAATTGCTTAACACCTACTTTTGAAAAAGCTATTAAAGATATAATATTTTTTAAACTTTCATATCTACCATTATCTTTATATATTTTTTTAACTTCTATTAAACCTTTTTGTAAATCTTTTACTTGTATTGGATTAGGTAATCTTTCAGCATTTGCAATTGTTCTATATCCATAAAATAATTCTTCATTAACAAATGCTACTGTGTTAACTTTTGCATATGTGCTTAATATGAATATTTCATCTTGGCAGTCATCATAATTTTGAAATTTAATATCTCCTATTTTCTCTTTTTTTACTAATTTGTTACCAGAATCTATATTTAAATATCCCCAAGCTTTATTTGTTCCATCAAGATTTTCTACATCTTTAAAATTTCCTTCTAGTCCATTTGTAATTGTTTGATTTGTATCTATATTTATTATACTATAACCGCAAACTGCTAAATCTGCATTTTTAGTTTCTGCAGCATTATACATTTTTTCTAATGCTGATTTATCATAACAAGTATTACCATCTGTAACTAAAAGATATTTGCCTTGTGCTTCTTCTAAAGCTTTGTTTTTCGCAATTACATCTTGAGCTTTTGTTTTATGAACTATTTTTATTCTATCTCCTTGTTTTTTCTTTTCTTCCTGTACATAACTATTTATTTCTGAATTTTCTTCATTATAGACACATATTATTTCTACATCAGAAAGTGTTTGATTTATCAAACTATTTAAATTTTCTTGTACTTTTTTATGTCTTCTTTTTAAAATTGTTATAACTGAAACTTTATACATATTAATCCCCCTCATTATCTATATTTATTGTTTTTTCTATTATATATTCTGGTCTTCTTTTAGTTTCGTCATATATTCTTCCAACATACTCTCCAATCATCCATAAAGAGATTAATATCATTCCACCAAGGAAAGTCATTGTTACCATCATGGAAGTCCATCCAGCAGTCAAATCATTCCAATTGAAAAAATATGATAAAATTGAATATACTAAAATTAGTATAGAAATTAGTATAGAAACAATTCCCATAGTTCCTACAATTCTTAGCGGCTTAGTTGAAAAACTAAAAATTCCGTCCTGTGCAAGTTTTAACATTTTACCCAAAGGATATTTTGTTTTTCCCGCTACTCTCTCTTTTCTTTCATATTCAAATGGTGTTTGTTTAAAACCGACCCAGCTAAAAAGGCCTCTTAAAAATTTATTATGTTCTGGCAATGAATTAATTACTTCTACAACTTTCCTGTCCACTAGTCTAAAATCACCTGTATCCTTTGGAATTTCGACATCAGAAAGTGCATTTAAAGTTTTATAAAACATTGATGCTGTTAATAACTTAAATCTTGATTCCCCTGCTCTAGATTTTCTCTTACCATAAATTACATCATTTCCATCTTCCCATAATTTTAGCATTTCTGGTATTAATTCTGGTGGATCTTGTAAATCTGCATCTATTATTACGATAGCATCACCTGTTATATATTTTAGTCCTGCAGTTACTGCACATTGATGACCAAAATTTCTTGAAAAGGATATTATTTTTACATTTTTATTTTCTTTAGCTATATTTTCCAATATATTTAATGTTTTATCTTTACTACCATCATTTATAAATACAATTTCATATTCATATTTTTTTGATAATCCTTCTAAAACTTTTTTTAGCCTTTTATAGCACTCTTCTGCCACTTCTTCTTCATAATACATTGGAACTATTACTGATAATTTTTTCATTTTGACTCTCCTCTTTTTGTTTGCATACTTTATATGTAATAATTAAATATATATTATAAATTATAAATCCTATTAAAGATAATATTGAAATTATCCATGTCACCTTAGATAAAATTGTTCCGGAATATTTTGCTAATATTTCTCCACTTGTATTTTCTGGTATATCTATTTGTATAAATCCTTTGTCAGATTCATAATAATTGATTTTCTCATCATTTATTTTTATTTCATAACCAGGATAAAATATATATGGTAATTCTATACTTGCTTCTTCGTTTTTATTTTTAAATTCTATAGTCATATGTGAACCATCTTTAATTTGCTCATTTACTTCTATATTTCCTTTTATAATTATAGCATTTTGATTCCTATTTTGTATATATTCAATATTTTTATATGCTTTATTTGGCAAATATTCTTGCATTGCCTCACGTGTTGTCGAATGATTTTCAAATAAAGGCATTCCATCAATTCCTAAAAATATTTCATCTGGAATTTCTTTAAAAAATGAAGGCAAAAATATTAATGGCGATATATATATTAAAATTACCAAAACAGAAAAAAATGTTTCTGTTTTATCTATATTTTTTAATAATTTATATAAGTTTACTGTAGCCACTATTGTTAATGTAAATGTGGCAATTAATAATAATCTCCAAGGAAATTGAATAATTGCAATTTCCTTTGGCATTAAATCATATGGAAAATATGGCGTAATTGCATAAACTGATAAAATACCAATTATCAATGTAAGTAAATAATTTTTTCTGTACTTCTTCTCTATTTTGTTATATGCAAATGGTGTAATTAATATTAGCAAAAATATAAGCAGTCCAATTGTTAATGCCATTTTACTTTCTTTAATATTTGGATCATTTTTTACAATACCAAATAATAATTGTGGTATTGATACAGTATGTTCTTTAAATTCTTCCATAGTTGATACTGCATTATCTTGGAATACTTCATAATTTGTTGACTGTTTTACTTCTATTAGTGGGAAATAAAAAAATCCTCCAATCAATATTATAAATAACATATTTATTATTAATTTTTTTATTATTTGTTTGTTTTTTAGCTTGTTTATATTAAATATTACATATAATCCTGCTAGTATAACTGCAAACAAAGCACTAATAATATGTGACAATAATATTCCTACTGCACCTATCGTAATCAGTGTATGTTTTTTACCATTTCCATTAAATAAATTGTATATTCCTAAAAATAATATTGGTAAAAAAGTAAATGCTAATATTTCACCTAATGCCATTCTAATATAAACATCTGTTAAAAAATATGGCGAACAAATATATATTATTGAACCTATTAAAGAAAACTTTTTATTTTTAATTATTTCCTCTAATAGCTTAAACATTGCTATTCCAGATATAAATATACAAAGAACAATTATTGCTTTTAAAGCATTTCCATATGAACATAAAAATAATCTTAATACAGTCATTACATATGGTGCTAAAGGTGGATAAAATAAATTCCATGCATATCCAAATCCATTTGCATAATTAGATACTATTAAGGGCTCTATTTGTCCTTCTTTTAATGCTGTTAATGTTCCTATTGCTCTTGCCATATGTGCATTAATATCATGACTATTTGGTAAACCAAAAATAAATAATGCAGATGTTAATAAAATTGTAACAAATATTATTACTAAATAATATTTAATATATTTTTTCATATATTCTTTCATGAATTTCCCCTTTGTATATAAGAAGGATTTTTAATACTATCTTTCAAATAATTCGCCAAGTGGCTTTTTTTCGTTTAATCTTCTTATCGTCTCTGCAAACAATGGTGCTATTGAAACAACTTTTATTTTGTCTATTTGCTTTTCTTCTGTAAGTGGTATTGTATTTGTTACCACTAATTCTTTTATAGCTGATTTTTGTATTCTTTCGATTGCAGGACCTGATAAAACTGCATGTGTACATGCTGCATAAATAGCTTTTACTCCAAATCTTTCTAATACATTTACTGTTTCTATTATTGAACCTGCTGTATCTATTTCATCATCAAAAATTATAGCATTTTTATCTTTTACATCTCCAATAATTGTTGTTCCTATAGCTCTATCATCATTTCCTTCTCTTCTTTTATCAACCATTGCTATCGGACAATTAAAAAATTCAGAATACTTGTATGCCTTTTTTGAACTGCCCGCATCTGTTGCTACAATTACCATGTCTTTTATATTTTTATTAACAAAATAATCTTCTAGTAAATATTCAGCAGAAAGTCTATCACAATTTATATTATTAAAATATGCTTGTATTGCAGGATTATGCAAATCACATGTAATTACTCTTGTTGCTCCTGCAGCTTCTATAATTTCTGCTATTAATTTAGCTGTAATTGGAATTCTAGGTTGATCTTTTTTATCTGATCTTGAATATATATAATATGGAAGTACTACATTTATCCTCTTTGCAGATGCTCTTTTCATAGCATCTATAGTTATTAGTAGTTCCATTATTCTTTCATTTACTGGCGGTACATTACTTTGAATTAAATATACATCTTGTTCTCTTACTGTTTCTAAAATCTGAACAAAATTATTATCATTTTTAAATTTCATTCTATTAATTTTACCCATAGGTAATTTTAGATGTTCACATATCTCTTGTGTAAAAGGTTCTGCATATTTACTACATGCAAATATTTTTATATTTTCCATAATATACCCTCCACTTTTTTTCTTCTTAAATATACCATTATTACTTTTTTTTTACAAGAAAAAAGCAGAAAAACTTTTCTGCCTTTTTTATATAATATTTAATTATTATTAGTGTCTTCTTTTTTGTCTAGATTTTTTTTCCCTTTTTGAAACAAATACTATTACTAAAACAACTACAATTAAAACTATTCCTATAGCTATATACATAGTAATGTTATTTGTATTATTTTCATCTTCTTTATTTATATTTATTATATATGTTGTATTATCTGATTCATCTTCACTTACTATTTCTACGGTAATAACATTTATTCCCGTGTGTAAATTTTCTCCACCAGATATCTTTACATTGGCATTATCAGGTGCTTTGGCCTCTATCTGTACTGAATTTACATTATATGGCACTTCTGCATCATATTCGAAAATATCTTTATTAAAAGATGGTGATAGTTTAACCTCTTGACTTTCTTCATCAGCATTTACTGCTAAGATTTTTAATTCTTGCAACCTTAAATCTGATTGCTCAGAAGGTTTGTTTATTGTTAAATTATAAAATCTTACATTTCCGTTCTCTGCAGTTACTACTACTTGAATTTTATTGACTCCTTCTTCTAAGTCAATTGTTCCTGCTCCTTCAATTGTTGCATTATCATCTTCTGTCTCAGCACTTATTGTAATAGTTTTTTGATTTTCATCATTTAATGAAACAATATAATCTACTGTTTGTCTTTCAAATTCCGGACTTAATTTTCCATCTTCTACGCTTAGAGATTTTAGAAAATTATTGCTAGATTTATTTATATAATCTTCTGCTGTTGTATTTTCTTGTTCTTTTATTTGTTCATCATATTTTTCAACAACCTCTTCTTCAGTATCATCTGCTTTTCCTTTATCTCCTGGTGGATAAGTTAAATCTGCAAATCTTGCATATGAAACATTTGAAGCCAAAATTATAATAATAAAAAATATTATACATATTTTAGAAAATCTTTTCATAAAATTTCTCCTTATATATTTTCAAATGTTCCAGTTAATTATTTCTGGAACATTTGTTATAATTTATTTTTTCTTTAAATAGTTAGTTGGAATAAATGCTTTTCTTCCATCATCTAGAACGCACCAGTCCCACCAGAAATCATTCTTTCCATTATCTTGTCTTGTATGGAAAACTCCATTAGAAATTACAGTTACTTCTGTTCCGTCCTTAACAGCTCCTGCCTTATCAAAATCTACACTTGGTCCTTCTCTTAAATTTACACCAATTCCATCTGCAGTTTTTACTGTTGCTTTATAATTAGCATTAGTTTTATCGTTAATTATCTCTAAATAATCTCCTGATACATAACCTACAATACTATAGCCATTTTCATCTCTACTAGTAGTAACAATTCTATGCCATTTACTATTTATTCCTCTTTCTACTGATAATACAATATCACCTGCATGTAAGTCTCCTAAATCTTTACCACTTGTACTTGCACTAGCTCTAATATTTAGGTGAGAAGTTACATTTATTACTTTTGCACTCATTGCTTCATTATCATTTGTAGGTCTTGGGCTTACATCTTTTGACATATTTTCATATAATGGAATTAAAAATGTAAATGATAAATTAAGATGATTTTCGTCTTCATACATTCCCTGCAATATTCTTGCTTCACTATATGCTGCTGAAAGATTTTGCATATATTGATTTGTGTATAAAGTTGTACCATTACTAGCATCTACATCAAATTTTTGCATATATAGTGTATTTTGTTTTTTATCTAAATAATTCTTTTTTAGAATTTCTATTCCGCCTTCAATTCCCTTTTCCATACTGTCCCAGCCTTCATCTTTTGCTCTTGCTAAAGCTGTATTATAATCGTCTCCAACTTTGGCTCCAATATTAAAAGGATTATAGTATGTTTTATTTCCATCTTTCATTCCAGTTGCAATACTAGAAGTTTTGTCAAAACTTTTGCTTCCTTGCTCTTGAAATAATCTTGCTAAAATAAAATATGGATTTACATCTTCATCTTTACATGCTTTATCTAAGTCTGTAGTAAACTTCTCAAGCCATGTACCTTTTGTTTCACCTTTTAAACCTTCTATAGTTACAGATTCCTCTAAATAATCATTTACATTTTGAAATTGGAATATATCTTTCTCATTTAAAAAGTTTCTTATATCCATGAAATATGCAACTGCTTTTTCAGATGGTGAATACCAGTTTCCAGAATGATATGGATCATTTCTTATCCATGAACCTTGATATACATTAGAATCGATTAAATTAGTTTTCTTTCCTTTATATTCTCCTTCTACTGCATCATCAAAATCCAAATTTAAATATACTGGTTCAAAACTCCAATTTGGATGTGCAGCAGCTAATTTATCCACTGCCTCTTGAACTCCTGGATATTTCTTTGTATCTATATTTAATCCGATTCCTACTTTTATAAAATCATATTTTTGTGCATTATTATTGCTACTTTTATATACTTTAATCTTTGTACCATTAGCAACAACACTTTTATCTAAGTCCATACACAAACCATTCAATTTAGATATTAATGTATAATGACCATCTGAAGTTCTTCTTATTGTCCATTTTTGTGCATCAGTATCATTTTCTGCATTTTGATAAACATTATCATTTGAAGCTTCTAAATATTTTTCTGAATTAATACATTTTATTTTATAAAATCCATCAGTATACTTAACTTCAAATTTTTGTTGTTTAACATTCGTGTATTTCCAAAGTTGGACATTAGCCTTATTGGCTGTTGAACCACTTGCAACATCTAGTCCATAATTATTATTAACTCCATACGCTATTCTATAATTACCTTCTTCTACAGTTTTTTCACTTTTTTGGTCTACTTCTATAAATTTAAATTGTTGAGATGCTGTTCCATTTGGTTCATATAATTGTATATTTGTACCATTTGCAATTGTTCCATTTGCTACATCCATATACATAGAGTCTATTTTTGAAATTATATTATATGTTCCATTTCCTGAAGATTTGATAACCCATTTTTGTGCATTACTTCCGTTATTCGCATATTGCCAAATATTAGTTCTATTAGTTTTTCCTGCATTATCAACATCTAAAACACTTCCTGAGTGAACTGGTATGATTGTATAATAACCATTTCCATCATATGAAATATTAAATCTTTGTTGATCTACATTATCCCATTTCCAAATTTGTACATTTGTTTTATTGTTTTTATTAGCATTTGAGACATCTAATCCATAATCTTCATTTTTAGCAGATACAATTCTATATGTTCCATCTGATAATGTTTTACTACCTTTTGGAGTATCTTTACTTACAAAATTAAATTTTTGTGATTTAGTTCCATTTGCCCTATATACTTGTATATTAGTACCATTACTTGTTCCTGCATTTGATACGTCTAAATATAGTCCACTAGATTTTGAAATAATATTATAATAACCATCACTTGTTTTTTGTATAATCCATTTTTGTGCATCTGTTCCATTATAAGTATATTGTTGTACATTTGTTCCACTTGATTTTCCGTTATTATCTACATCAAGTACTTTATTGGATTTCAAATTTCTAATAATATAATATCCATTGCTATATTCTAATCTAAATTTTTGTTGGTCTTTTCCTTCATATGTCCATAGATGAATATTAGCTTTATTGGCTGTTGAACCAGAAGCCAAATCTACATTTGCACTAGTTTTTAAAGCAGATGAAATTCTATACTTTCCTTCATCTATTATTTTTGTACTTTTAATCATATCTGTACTTAAAAATTGAAATTTTTGTGCATTTGTACCATTATTTTTATATATTTGAACATTTGATCCGCATTCTATTTTATTATCTTTTACATCAAGAACTAATCCACTAGATTTTGCGACAATATTATAATACCCATCACTTGTTTTTACAATTTTCCATCTTTGTGCATCTGTTCCATTATCAGTATATTGCCATACATTTGTACCATTAGTTTTTCCATTATTATCTACATCTAAAACTTTTCCAGATTTAACATTAATAATTTTATAATATCCATCTCCAACATACTCTAGCTTAAATTGAGCTTGTTTAACTCCTGTATAATTCCATACATGAACATTAGCTTTATTTGATGTTGATCCACTTTCTATATCTAGTCCAATTAATGGATTACTTGATGTAGCAATCCTATAAGTTCCCTCTTTAACTATGGGTCCATCATATTCAAGACTCTCAAGAGATATTCCATTTTCTATCTGATTTTGATTATCAATAGCATTTTCCTCTTCATTATCCTCTTTAGTATCATTTTCATCATTTATTGTATTGTCTGTTAATATATTCTCTTGTATATCATTTTCACTAATAATATTATTACTAACATTTTTGGCTATTACTGTTGTACTTACCAATAGCAAACACATTAAACAAATTAATATTACATATACTTTTTTCATCTGTTTTCCTCCCAACTATTCATTTTCTTCTCTTATGCCATTATACTCATTTACTAAATATAAAGGTCTTTGTTTTGTTTCATTAAATATTCTTCCTAAATATTCTCCAATAATTCCAAACAATAAAATTTGAACTCCTGCAAAAAATAAAATTAATAATATAATGGCTTGGAATGCTTGTATAGCAGTAGAAGTTACTATTGCTTTTATTATTACATATATAAAATAAATTCCTAATACTAAAAAAGTAGGTATGCATAAATATGTAGAGATTCTAAGTGGTGAAGTAGTAAAAGATGTTATTCCATCTATTGCTAAATCTACTAATTTTTTATAATTCCATTTGGTTTTTCCTGCTATTCTTGGATCTCTATCATATAAAACTTCTTTCTTTTTATATCCAATCCAACTGAACATACTTTTTGAACATCTTTGTGATTCTCTTAATTTCTTTAAAGCATTTACACATCTTCTATCTAATAATCTAAAATCCCCTGTATCTCTTTGTATTTCTACATTTGTTAGACTTTGTAATACTCTGTAATACATTTTAGATGTGAATTTTTTAAGCCATGTTTCTCCTTTTCTAGATTTTCTTCTAGCATAAACATCATCATAACCTTGTTCCCACCATTTAATTAGTTCAGGAATTAATTCTGGTGGATCCTGTAGATCTGCATCCATAAAAATTACACAATCTCCCTTTGCATAATCTAAACCAGCAATCATAGCTGTTTCTTTTCCAAAATTTCTAGAAAAATCAACATATGATATTCTATTGTCTTTTTCTCTATACTCTTTAATCAAATCTATTGTTTTATCTTTACTACCATCATTTACAAATAGTATTTCAAATTCATAATTATTTATACTTTTCATTAATTTTTCTAATCTTTCATATAAAAAAGGTAAAGATTCCTCTTCATTATATGCCGGTATTATTATTGTTATTTTTTTCATTTTTTCTCCCTCCGCCTATATTATACAAACAAATATTGGCAATGGCAATTCTTTTGTTTATCATTTTTTTACATTTTTTGCTTATTTTATCATTTTTTTGTGTTCATTTTGTGAATTTTTTTACTTTTTCAAATTTTTAAAAATTATAAATCTTTCATTTCTCCGCAAAAAAGAACATGTTTAAAACATGTTCTTTTAATTTATTATTTATTATTTTCTTGTTTCTTTTCTTTAAAAGCAAAAAATTTACTAAAGAAAAAGTTTAATATTATTACAATTATTGTTAACGCTAATTTTACAGGCATAAATGGTAATTTCATAACACTATAAAATATAATTACTCCACCTTGCTCAATTACCATTGTAACAGCTCTTCCTAATATAAATTTAATGAACTCATTAAAATTTTCTTTAAATCCCTTTGCTTTTGTATTAAACACCCATTTTCTATTAGTAAAATATGCAAATAATACAGAACAAATTATTCCTATGGCACTTGCCCAAGCTCCATCGACATTTAATAAGCCTTCTAATAAAAAAGAAATTATTAAATTTACAAGTGTTGTTAAAACACCAAATATTATGTACATTATTACTTCTTTTGTTAATACTTTTTTTATTAATCCTTGTATCTTATCCATCTTTATTTCCTTTCATTTTGTGTACTAATTTTACAAATTTTCTCCAAATTTTATATTTCCATAGTTCTTCTTTTATAAGTTCATATTTGTAGTTTATTCCTTCTTTAGAATATGCAACTCCATATATCTTTTTTTCATATTCTTTACATTCCCAATCATATTCTATTTTATCATTCATTATATTTATAGTCATAAATTCTTTTGTAATATTTAAATTGTCTTTTAATCCCTCTCCATTCTTTATTTTTTCGCTATTTGGAGTTTTATATCCACTTTCAAATATTTTTGATATATTATTTACCATTTCATTAATTGTAAATTTATCTAAAATTTTTTTTCTACAATTTCCTTTATATCTATTCAAATTATTTAAAATTTTGATAATTGAACTTACAAAATTTTCTATTTCTTCTAATTCGTATTTTTCCAAATAAATATCTTTTTCATCTTGCATACATTTAATTAACGCACCTGTATTTTCATCTATTAATTCTGATTGTCCTCCTACATCACTTGAAACAACTGGTACGCCCATACTCAAAGATTCATAAGAAGTTAATGCTAATCCTTCTTTTAAAGAACAATTTATTGTTAAATCACTAATAGCATATATCTCTTCAGTGTCTTCTATATTTTCTAAAAAGCATATATATTCTTCTAATTTAAGTTCTTTTGCTTTATTTTTCATTTTTGGTAATAAATTACCTTCTCCTACAACTAATACCTTAAAATCTTTTCTAATATCTTTTAGTTTATTTACTATTTCTAATAAAAGCATTGGCCTTTTTTGTTCCGAAATTCTACAAATATAACTAATTATATGTTTATTTTCATCTAATTTATATTTTTTTAATAATGAAACTTTATCATATTTATCTGGATTAAATTTGTCTTCATCAACACCAACATATATGGTTTTTATTTCTTCTTCTTTTCGTTTAAATTTTTTTACTAAAACATTTTTTGTATTATTATTACATACTAAAGTTTTATCAATTACAGATTCCTGCATACTAGAATATCTTGCATATCCACCATTCCTGTTGTACCATTCTTCCATATGTATATAATCAATTATAGGAATATTATTATTTTTTCCTTTGATATATGGAAAAATATAATATCCAAATTTACTATTAGAATTAAATATTAAATTAATATTTTCTTTTTCTATTATATAATTTACAAATGCTAGCCAATATTTTTGATTTATAAAACTAGTTAAATCATAAACAATTGCATATTTTTCAAATTCTTGCCTTAAAACATTTTTATTAGGCTCAGTTAATAAAATTATTATATTATATTTATTTTTATCTAAACCTTTTATTAAATTTAAATTAAATATATCTGCTCCACCGGTAATTAGCCAAGGGAAGAACATTAAAATATTAATTTTATCATTACTTTTTTGCTTTGGAATCTTTATATTTTCCACATAATCGCATAATAAATCATAATTATAATCTTGTTTTGGATATTGAATTGCATTTACTGGATTAATTATTTTTTTTGCGGTTTCATTTATTATTTCTTTTGCTCTTTTTTGATTATCTTTTGCTTTTTTTAATTCTCCGTTCTCTTTTCTTCTATACCATTGTCCATAATAACTCATATGTACAGGATACTTTCCTATAGCTAAAAGTTTTAGCCAAAAATTCCAATCTTCATTTACTGACTTTTCTTTTAATCCATATCCTCCGAACTTTTTTATAATCTTTTTTTCTTACTAGTGCAGCTGAAACAAGTTCATTCTCTTTTTTCATTTTTTCAGAATCGAACCATTTATTCCATGTATAATTATCTGCATCAAATCCTATCGAATCAGAATATGCCCATGCAGCATCTTTATTTGTCTCCAATGTCCAGTAAGCACATTCTAAATATGTTTTTTCTAGTAAATCATCTGAATCTAAAAACATCAAATATTTTGCACTATTTGCTGATTTTTTTGCTCCAAAATCTCTCGTCATTGCTAAGCCTTCATTTTCTTTATGAAAAACTTTTATCCTTTTATCTAATTTTGTAACATCTTTTAGTTCTTTTAGTGATTCTTCATCTTTTGACCCATCATCTATTATTAAAATTTCATAATATGGAAAAGTTTGATTTAATACACTTATTACTGATTGCCTAATATATTTTTTATCATTATAAAATGGCATGATAACAGAGATTATAGGATTTTCATCCATATAATCTCTGTTGTTTTCTTTTATTTTTCCTGGTTCTAACGAAAAATTATAAAAATTATTCATACAAAGTTCCTCTTCTTACTTTTCTATAATTCCTCTGCAAATCTCTTCTGTAATTTATTAAATATCAAATAGCCAATTATGCATAATATCACACTAATTGCTAATACAATTCCAAGTCCTACAAAATCCGGCATTCTTTGATAATAAAATATTGACCTATATCCATCTATTATATATGACATTGGATTTATTTTTAATATCCATCTAAAAGATTGTGGTATTATATCTAAGCCATAAACTATTGGAGTTGCATAAAATAGTAATTGTAATAAAATTCCTATAAAATGTTGCAAATCTCTAATATATACAGTAATACTAGATACTAATAATGAAATACCTATTAAGAGAATATATTGTATTATTAAAATTACTGGATAAAATACTATATACCATGAAAATCCAATTCCATAAGCTATAACAAATGCTAAAATTATAATTGTAGATATTATAAAATTAACCATTTCACTTGTTACTATTGATATCGGTAATATTTCTCTTGGGAAATATACCTTTTTTATAATATTTGCATTTTCTACCATTACAAATGATGTTCTCGAGATTGCTGTAGAGAAAAATGTCCATGGTATTAATCCACAACATACAAAAACTGTATAATTAGGTATATTACTTTTCATTATAAGAGGAAAAACTATTGCATATACTGCAAGTTGTAATAATGGATTTAGAAATGACCAAAGTACTCCTAATATAGAGCTTTTATATTTTCCCCTTATATCTTTTTTTATGCTTGTTTTTAATAATTCTCTGTATTCGTATAATCCTTTAAATACACTCATTACTTTTTCCTCTCTTATTTTGTTTCTTTAAGATATTCGTTTATTACTTCATCAGTATTTCCATCCATCTTAATTACACCTTGATGTAACCATACTGTTCTATCACATAATTCTTTAGCTGATTCTAAATTATGTGTAACAAATACCATTGTTTTTCCTTCTGCCTTTAATTCCTTCATTTTATTTAAACATTTTTCTTGAAAATGTTGATCTCCTACAGATAAAATTTCGTCTACTAATAAAATTTCTGCATCAACATTTATAGCTACTGCAAAAGCAAGCCTCATAAACATTCCTGATGAATATGTTCTTACCGGATTATCTATATATTTTTCTAATTCAGAAAATTCTATTATTTTATCCACTCTTTCATCAATTTGCTTTTTTGTAAGTCCAAAAATTGAAGCGTTGAAATATATATTTTCTCTGCCTGAAAAATCAGGATGAAATCCTGCGCCCAACTCTAGTAAAGATGTTAATTTTCCATGTGTAATGATTTTTCCTTTATTAGGATAAATTATTTTTGTCATTAATTTTAATAAAGTTGATTTTCCGCTACCATTTACTCCAATTAATGCAACAGCTTCACCTTTATTAATGTTTAAATTGATTCCTTTTAAAACTTCTCTTATTTCTTTTTTATTTCTTTGCCAAAAAAGTAATTTTTCTTTTAGGCTATTAGCTTTGTCTAGATATACATTAAATGTTTTATATACGTCTTGTACTTCTATACTATAATTATTTTCCACTTACCTTTTGGCCTCCTATTTTTTAATATTTAACATTTGTTTAACGGCTATTTTCTATATTTTATAGTTTTATATATAGCCCATAAAATTTTATTTTTATAACAAATATCCCCAATTCTTCTTTGTAAAGTCTTTTTATCAAATAATGTATAATAAATTAATCTAATAAACTTATTTCTATCTTTTAAGTCTACAGTTGAGTTATATACTAATTCATTTTCTCCTAAAAATTCTGAAATATCATTATCTATATTAAATAAATTATCCATTGTAGCTTGGTTTCTTAAACTTAAATCTTTTGTCCAATTTGTAACCATTTTTAGTGGCTCACCAAGACCAACATTATCTTCAAATATAACTGAAGAAAATGGCATTTTGTCTATTTCTTTAGATGAATTTATATATGCCATAAATGGTAATGAAATATAATAATTTTGATAATATATTACATCAATATCATCTTTAAATATTTCTACCATATCTGTTACAAAATCTTCTGCAGCTTTTTGCATAGTTGTCATAGCAAATTCTACAGTATAAGTATTTTCATATTTTTCGAATATTGGTGTTACTTTGTCTCCTGATAAATCATAACCTATACAAGATGGCGCTAGTGCAGAAAGCATCATTTCATATGCATGTCCTGTTGTTGTTGGTTTTGCATCAAAAAATGTTTTTAGTTTAAATCCACCAATTTGTGCATGTCTCTGTGCTTCTGAATGATTTATATTACAAAAATATGTGTCTATTGGTGTTTTTAATAAATTAGACAAAAACATTTCTGGTCTTGCACTATATCCAATATCAAATGTTGCTGAATGTTCTCCAAAAATATCTTTAAAATATTTCCTATATTTTTGCAAATTTTGTTCTTGTTTATCTTTGTCATATAGGTTTTCTATTACTAAATTTATAAATTTATCAAAATTTTCGATTATCTTAAAATCTTCATCCATTTTTATTTTATTTTCTTTACATATTTTCTCAAATTCTTTTTCATCTTTAATTGTTATACAATCTTTTATATATTTCAAAATATCTCTTGGACTATGATTTGTAACATTAATAACTTCTGATAATTTATATAAATCCAATTCTGTCTGAATTGTAATTGGTATTAATGCCTTTCTAGAAATATATAAATATTCTGCTTTAGGAAGACTTTTATACAATTTTCCTAAGATATTATAACATTTTATTGGTAAATATCCATCTCTAGCCATAAATACCATTTTTTCATAATTTTTCCCTTGAACATCATCCAATATCCATTTTGTTAATCCAAACATATACATTCCTAACGCATAATATCCAATTAAATATGGATCAGCATTAAAATCTGCATTGTAATTAAATGTTTTATATGGATTATCAAAATATTTATTTGCAACAATTCCCATCATACATCTAATTCCTAAGAAGTTTAATGCATTTTTATTATCTCTCCACATCGGAAGACTTTTATTAAACATTAATGATAAATTGTGTGTAACATTTTTATCTTGGAAGATATCTGATGCTTTTGGCAAATGATCTGCTTTTATTCCTAGCTTTTTAGGATTTTCATAATCCGAAAAGTAATTATCTCCAATATGTGCCATTTGTTTTGCACTTATTTTTTCTTGTTCTAATACAAATTTAAATAAATCTTCACTTGCCTTTGTAATTTTGTATTCTGATGAAACATATATTTTACTTAATTCTGTATATCCATTTTTCTCTAGTATGTTTTCCACTACATCTTTTGGTAAATACATATCAGATGTACAAATTACTTTTTTTCCAATCGCTAAAGCCATTTGATATAATTCATATCCAGTATTTCTTCTTGTGCAAAATCTTATTTCATATTCTATTTCTTTTTGCTTTGTTTTTTCTAATATATCTTTAGAAATATGATATTCTTCTTGCATTGTTTCATAAATTTCATCCAATGTAACATCTTGACATTTTTTTGTTTGTATTTTGTTTCTTGTTTGAATTTCACTAAAAATTCTTATTTTAGTAAAATCCATCCCTGTACTATTATTTGTATACTTTCTAAACTCTTTATCTACTGCAGAAAATAAATCTGTTGGATTTAAAAATGGACGTACTACTAGTGTATCAAATACATCAAAACTTACATATTTAATTTCTGGATTTGCTAGGTTTCTCTTTATCCTTTCTAAATTATGGTTCCATACAGATTTTACACATTTAAAATAGTTTTTATCTAACAACTCTTTATGATTTTTAGTAAATTTTTCTAGTCTTTCTGCCATTTCTTTTTTTACTGAATTATTTATATTTCCTGCTCTATCAATTAAATCTTGATAAAAATAATGTTTCCAATCTTCTATATTTTTACTTAATGTATCTTTTAATTGTTCCTTTTTCAAGAAATTTTCTATAAAATTAAATGTATCTACTAATTCTTCCGTCTTTTCAAATAATTTTTCTTTTGACGTATTTTTCTCATCTTCTATAAAAAATATATTATCATTATCTATTCTAGAAATCTTTTTTGTATAATAAAATAATAATGTTGACAATACAAATTCTGTTGTATAATCAACTTTTGTTTCTAGATTTTTAATCTCTTCTAATGCTTTTTTTACAATTTCTTTTGAATATATTTTATTCCAAATTTTATTCCAAAATGGATTTAATCCACTTTGTTCAAAATATCTTAAAAAGCATTCGTTTCCCTCAATATCTTTTAATGGTAATTGCATTAAATTATAAATAAATTTATCTCCATTTTCTTTTTCGTATACAATATCACCAATTACAACATCTGCATTTGTTTCATTTGCTTTATAAATTAAGCTTCTATAAAAATCTATAGATGCATAAGTATTTGTATCTAAAAATGCAATAAAATCACCTGTTGCTTCTTTAATTCCACTAATCCTTGCATTAAACTTTCCTTGTTTTTTATCATTTTTTATATATTTTATTCTCTCATCTTTATCTACATATTTTTTTATTAATTTTTCTTTTTCTACACTTGGTTCATCACAAATTAATATTATCTCTAAATTTTTATATGTTTGATTTATTACACTTTTTAGTGTATTTTCTATATATTTATCATCTTTATAATTTGGTATTACTATACTTATTTTCTTATCTTGTACCATTATCTTCTCCTTTTGAATTATAAGACTTTGGTAATTATACCATCTTTTAAATCTTTAGTAAAGTTTAAGGACGTTTTACATTTTATAAAAACGTCCTTTATACATAGCTTAACACTTTTATTAAATTCTTTGCCTAAGCAATTTGGTTATTCAAAATTTAATTAATCTTATTAAATTTTATTTTAGTAATTATTTTACCTGGAATATATAATAAAACAATCAAAGCTTTATTTAAAAATCCATCAATATTTTCCAAAATATTTTCTTTTTCCTTTGTTAAGGTTAAAAATAATATATAATGTTTGATTACATATAATCTTTTTGAAAAAGGAACTCCCACCATATCATGTTTTGTTAATATATCTTTAAAATATTTTAAATACCCAAATGGATTATTCTTAAATATCTTGTTTATATTTTTACTATATCCATCTTCCATATATTCACACATTAATATTGGTATATTGTAACATCTTATTTTATATTTTAAATCCATCTCATGATACATACTAGCTTCAGTAATAAACTTTTCATTATTTTCTATCTCATATTTATATTGTTTTCTTATTTCTGTAAAAAATACAAGAGCTTTTTCTCCATTTTCTGAATCTTTAAAATATAAATCAAACATTGTTGTTTTTTCTTTTTTAAATTTATTACCTAAGTTTTTACCATTCTGATCTAATTTAAGAAAACACATCGCATATAAATCTTTTTCGTATTTTGAGTCTTCATATGCACTTTTTATATTAAAAAATGCGTCATCTGCAAAACAATCATCTGAATCACACTCTATAATTAAATCACCTGTTACGTAATTCATTAAATTGTTTATTGCCTGCATCTTACCTAAATTTACTTGTTTTAAATATTTAATTTCAAACTTACTTTCTTTTCTTATTTTGCTTATAATCATTTCTGTATCATCATTTGAACCATCATCCATTATAAGCCATTCTACATCTATTCCAGAATTCAAATTATTTAAAATACTCGCATATAATCTAATTAATAGGCTCGCCCTATTATATGTTGCTGTTAATATTGATAATTTCATAATTTTTCCCTACTCTTCTAATATCTTTTCTATTTTTTGTAATATTCTCTCATTATTATAATCTTCTCTTTCGTTTGAAAAATTCTTAATTTTCTTTTTTAGAATATCTCTAATTTCTGAGTATATCCCTTGTTCCGTATTTTTTACAATAATTGAATTTTTATAATTTTCAACCGCTTCTCTTGCAGCAGTATCTGTTATAATAATCGGTTTACCCAATATTTTTGCCTCTTCTATTACCATTCCATATCCTTCAAATTCAGATAAAAGACATATAAAATCTGCTTTTTTCATATATGGATATGGATTTTCTTTTAAGCCTAATAAGTGAAATGTCTCTTGCACATTACTAGCTTGTATTTGCTTCTCTAAATTTTCTTTTTCTGGACCATCACCAATTACATAAAAATTATGAATATATTTATGTTCAATTAAATTTTTATGAACCTCAATTACTCTATCAATTCTTTTTTGTTTAGTAAGCCTTGCAACTATTAAAAAGTTTATTGTATTTTTATTAAACTCATCTTCTATTTTTTCATCTGCACATTTTCTTACATTTTCTGGATTTATATAATTATACACAACTCTTTTGTGAACAGGTTGCAAATACTCATCTCTTACATCTTTATAAACTTCTGTAAATCTGTCTCTATTATCTTTACTTACAAAAATTAAAGTTCTATATTTACCATATGTCTTTTTATCAATAGCGATTTTAATTTTTGCTTTTAGACCATTTCCAAAAACTTTAGAAATATCATTATGAATCCATGCAATTTTTTTTACTTTTGGATTCCTTACTCCAAAAATCCTTGTAATTGGTCCCTCTAAAAATGCTATTTCTATATCATTATTTGATTTAACATATCTTTTGTAATAATATTTTTTAAATAATAGTAATTTTAGTGATATTAATTGTTTTTTCAACTTTGATAAATCATCAAATTTAAAATTAAATATAGATTTCAATTTAACATTTTTATTTAATTTTTTTTCTAATTCTCCATTTGAATATATTGTCAAAATCGTAATTTCATGTTTTGTACTTAGTTTATTAGCAATATCAACTAAAACTTTTTCAGCCCCTCCAATTGTAAGGCTAGTTATTCCAAATATTATTTTCATATATCATCCTTCTAAACTATATAAATTTTTCTTGTATTTTTTTACGTATACTTCTTATCCTTCCTAATTTTGAATATATCTTCAAAGTTTGTGGTGTAATACTTAGCATATAATAATTTTTTTGATTCTTTTCTTTTAAATATGGATTTTTCTTCCAATTTGGGAATTTTTTATTTAAACTATCCCAAGCATAATTAATTACTTTTTCTCTTTTAATTTTATCTTCTATCATTACCATCCTAAGTAAAGAACTACATAGTATGTATCTTGAATAAATATATTCCAAATCCACTTTATACTCTTCAAATAGATTTTTTTCTTTATAATAATCTATTACATTATTTAAAATTTTTATTATATCAGCTGTTTTTTCATTTTGCACATTTGAAATAGAGCTTTCTCTTTGTACATAATGAACAAAAGGCTTTTTCACAATTGAAATACTATTTATATAAGGTATTAATTTATAAAAGAATTCTACATCTTCATATCTTAATCCTACTGGAAATTTAATTTTACTATTTATTAATACATCTCTTTTTATTAATTTGTTCCAAGCTACAACTCTTGAATTTACTAACATATCATGTCTGTTTTTATATGTTTTTCCACTACTTCTTATAGTTTCCTCGGGATATTCCCAAAAATAATCACATTCAACAACATCAGCATTATCAATCTTTGCAGTTTCATACATTTCTTTATACATATCTTCTTCTATATAATCGTCAGAGTCTAAAAAAGCAATATATTCACCTGTCGCATAAGAAATTGCATAATTTCTTGCATCTGATAGACCTCCATTTTTCTTTTTTAGATATTTAATTTTTTCTGGATACATATTAAGATATTTTTGAACAATTTCTTCAGAACCATCTTTACTTCCATCATTTACTAATATTATTTCTATATCTTCTAAAGACTGTTCAACTACAGATTTTATTGATCTTTCTATATATTCTTCTACATTATAAAATGGAACTATTACAGATACTTTACACATGTATAAAAATTTCCCTCCTATTTTAATTTTAAATAATTATCTATATTAGAAAATAATAATATTTTTTTTATTAATTGCTTTACATTTCTAATTTTGATGTTTTTATATAATTTTCTTTTTTTTAATTCTGCCATATATCCAACTTTATCCTTTTTTGCTAATGATTTCACTTTGGTTAAAATTGCATTTGTATAATATATTTTCAAATTATCCTTTGTACTCTTACTAACATTCAAGTTCTTAATTTTTTCTATTGCATCATCATAATGTTTTAATGCATCATATGCTTTCTTTAAAGTTCTATTATAATCTCCATTTCTAGTAATACTGTCATCAGTCTGTACATAATAATATCCATAAAAATTAATTGAAACCATAGTTTTAGCATATACAATTACAAAAGGTATTAAACCAAAATCTTCGTGTTCAGTTCCGACTTTAAATTTTAAATTATTTTTTTCAAATATTTCTTTTTTTATTATATATGTACATGGTGAATCTAACAATACATCTGTAGAATATAATTTAGAAAATCCTTCTTCCCCACTAATTTTTTCAAAATTTGCACCTTGAATTAGCTCAATTGTTTTCTCATTTTTATCTACTATTTGTATTTTGTATTTTATTAAATCTATATCTTCATCAATATATTTTTTAATGTTTTTATATAACGCTATATCTACATAATCATCTGCATCTAAAAACATTATATACTTTCCACTAGCTTTTTCTATCCCATAATTTCTGCTATCAGCAACTCCTGTATTTTCTTTTTTGAAATACTTAATTTCTTGATGATTTTTTTCGTATTCTTGTATTATTTTATCAGAATTATCTGTACTGCCATCATTTACAACTATGATTTCTAAATCATTTATATTTTGATTTAATATAGAATTAAAACATCTTTCTAAATATTTTTCATTATTATATACTGGTATAATTACACTTAATTTACTCATTATAAGCTCCATTTAAAAAATTTTCTCTAATTTTTCAATAATTTCTTCATTGTATTTTTTTGCATCAAATTTTTTTGTTATTTTATATCCCTCTTCTATAAATTCTTTCATAGCACTATATATAGCATCTGTATTTTTATCTACTGTTATTCCTTTTCCTTCCAACTCTTGATAATCTGAAACTTTTGTTGTAATAATTGGCTTATTTAAAACAAATGCTTCTAAATAAACCATTGGATATCCTTCATAATCAGAAGACAATATTATTGCATCTGATAGATTAAAATATGGATATGGATTTTCTTTCTTTCCAAGAAAAATTATATTATCTCTTAATCCTAATCTTTCAACCATTTCTTTATACAATAAAGTGTCTTTTCCTTCACCTATAAATACAACTCTAAACTTTTTTTCATCATTTTTTAATTTTTCTGATGCCTCTATTATTCTGGATAATTTCTTTTGTTTTTCATCATGTCTTCCAACATTTAAAAAAGTAATAACATTCTTCTTTTTTAAATCATAAACTTCTTCTTTTGATTTATTAATTATTCTTTTATCATTAATTAAATTATTACAAACCATAATTTTATTTTTTAATTTAGGGAAGATTTTTATAAAACTATTTTTTCCTTCTTCTGAAACAAAAATTACATGTTTAAATTTATTACATTTTAGTTTTTTAAAAAATTGTTTCATTTCGTTTGCATTATCATCATATACAGTTAAATAATCAGCATGTCCCCATAATGCATTATTTTTTGCACAAGTACGTGCTACAAAACTTCCTGGAATTGAATAAGTTGCAAAACTTGCCGAAAAATCAAATTTATTTTTATATTTAAAAATAAATTTAATCTTTTTTATTAAATTTTTAAACTTTCTTATTAAAATATTTTTATCATTTGCAGGAGTATATTCTATAATTTGTACATTTGGCGAAATTTTATCTAAAAAAAATCCTTCTTTTTTCTCTAATACCAAAGAAATCTCATATCCTTTTGCCAACAAGAAATTTATTAATGTTATAAGGCTTGTTTCTATTCCTCCAATATCTAAATTATAGGCTGAAAATAATATTTTTTTCATATTTACTCCTTTTAACTATATATTTCTGTGAACAAACTAAAAAATATTGTATGTTCAAATCTATTTTGATGTAATTTTATATTAAATAAATATAAGTGTCAACGGGACATTGTGAGAAGTCTCCTGTTATACAATAAAGCTCCTTTATATAAAGGAGCCTAATTATTATCTATAAAATCTTCTATTAATTTAATCATATTTTCAGTCTGACTTACAAATTTTCCTGGTTTAAAATCTTTTACTCTTTTTAGTGCATCTTCAAATTCTGTTAATTCTATTACTCCGTATTAATAAACCTTGTTTGTCAAAAGTATCTACTATTTCTATTTGATGGTCATTTACATGTTCATTAAACCCGCTAAGACGTGGTACTGCAATTACTTTTTTCTGCATCTTAAGTGCAGTTACAATAGATCCAACTCCACCATGTGTTATTATTAAATCTGCTTCGTCCATAAGCTTTTTTAATTTCTTTTCTGGAACTATTCCCAATATTTCCATATCTTTTGATTCAAACTTTGTTCTTCCTGCTTGAACAATTACTTTTTCATTTATTACTTTTTTATCAATCATTTCTTGTATTTTTTCAAGTAAACGATGAAAACTATTATTTTGTGTTCCTAACATTACTAATATCAATATATTGAACCTCCTAATGTAGCTTTAGGATAAATTTCAAGCATTTCTTTCCATTGTACAATAAATAAATCTGCAAAATGGTAAATTATTCTTCCCGTAGCTGTTTTTGAGCGTCTATTTGCAAATGTTTCTATATATATTATTTTTGAACCAAATATTTTTCCAAGTACACACATTGGTCCAGCATTGTGTGTACCAGTTGTAACTATATATTTTGGTCTAATCTTTATAAAATAATATACTGTTAAAATACAATCCCAAAGAAATTTAAATATATAACTAAAAGGATGCATTCTTGTTGCATAAACCATATATGAAATTTTTTTACCATATATTTTTTTAAAACTATATGTGAATTTATCTTTTTCAGTTATTATATGATAATCATATTTTTCAAATAATGGTTTTAATTGCATAAGTTCACTAAAATGTCCACCAGTACTTGAAATAAATAGTACTTTCTTTCTTTTCATTTTGCCTCCAAACTATTTTTGTTTATTTTCTTTATCTTTTTCTTTTTGCAATTCTACATATCTTTTAATTTTCATTGTTGTTGTTTTTTCAAACTCATCATGTTTTAATTCTAATTTTTTAATTGCTTTATATGATGTTAAACTTTTATTTACTTCTTTTATTTTGTCCCAAATTATTTTATGTATTTGTTCTTCTGTTAAATCTTTTCCGTGTAGTCTTTCTATTTCTTCTTGGTTTGGAATAACCTTAGCTGTAATTATTAACTCTTTTTCACCTGCAACTTCTTTACCATACACCATACTTTCTGAAATTTCTGGTATTTTTGATAATAATAATTCTATTTCTTCTGGATATATATTTTTTCCATTTTGTGTTACAATAACATTTTTACTTCTTCCTGTTACATATACATATCCATCTTTGTCCATATATCCTATATCTCCAGAATTAAACCAGCCATCATGTATAACTTCTTTTGTTGCTTCCTCATCTTCGTAATATCCCATCATTAAGGTTTCACTCTTTATCCAAATTTCTCCTTCTCCATTTTCATTTGGATTATGTATTTTTATTTTTGCACAATTTACAGGAAGTCCTACTGAACCAACTCTTGGATCACATTCTGGTGTAAGAGCTGAAATAGGTGCTGTTTCTGTAAGTCCATAACCTTGTAAAAATTCAATTCCAATATCTTGAACCCATTTTCCAATTTTCTTATCCATTGGAGCTGCAGCAGAAACTATTATTCTCATATTTCCGCCCAAATTATCATATATTTCTTTAAATACTTTTTTCTTAATATCTATTCCCACACTTTTTAAAGCATTTGTTACATGTATCATAGAATTTACAAGTCCTGCTTTTCCACTTTTTTCAATTGATTGATTAATCTTTTTATATAAGTTTTCTACTAATAATGGAACTGCAAGCATTGCTGTAGGATGTGATTCTTGCATATCTGGTACAATATATCTTAATCCTCCACATACTGCAACAGATGAACCATTTGCAAAAGGAAGTAATGCTCCAATTGAAGATTCATATGTATGGTGAAGTGGTAATACAGAGAAAAACCTATCCCATTCATTTATTTTTACATATGTAGAAACTGCATTAACATTTGCTGCTAAATTTCTATGATTTAACATTACACCTTTAGCTTGTGATGTTGTTCCAGATGTAAAAATTAAAAATTTAAATTCTTCTGGATCTATTTCTATATCCATATATTCTGTATTACCTTCATCTGTATATTTCTTTCCTTCTGCTATAATATGTTCTATACCTACATCTCGACCTTGTACGCCATCTTCACTATTCATTTCAATAAAATATTTAACCATTGGTAAATTATCTTTTATTTTATCTATTGCATCTTTTTTCTTCTTTGAATATATTACAGCTGAAGCATGAGAACGTTTTATTACATTTTCTATTTCATTTACTGGTAATTCCTTATCTACTGGAACAGCTAAACCTGCACCACATAAAATAGAAAAATATGAAACATACCAATAATATGTGTTTTCCCCTATTATTACAATTCTTTCATCTTTTAAATTTAAATATTTTATGAGACCTGTACCTAAATTAATTACATCATTTCCAAATCTTTCATAAGTAAATTCTTCAAATTTTGCTTTATGGTCATGATTTGGTCTCTCTAAAATATAAATATTGTTTTTATATATATCTATTGATCTTTTAAATATTTCTTTAACTGTTTTATAATGTGTTGCTGGATAAAATTTTTTGTTTTTCTTATCCTTTATTTGTTCAATTTCATCATAGTTTACATTCATTTCCTGAATGTTTTCCATCCCTTCCATTTTCATTTTTGGAAATTTAAAATCTGGGATTTTAAAATCTTTCAATATTCTCATTTATATCACTCCTATACGTTTATATTATGGCACAATTATTATATTTTGTAAACGTTTATGAACCGGTTAGTATAATAATTTATTTGTATTTAATATTATTTTGTGTTAAAATTTCATAATATATGAAGGAGGAAATTTTATGGGATCTTTTGAACATGATTTTGAAATTGGACTTAAAGATGTTGAAAAATACAACAAATTAAGTAATAAAGCTATTTTATCCTTTTTTGAAGATGCTGGGGCTTATCATTCTGATAGTATAAATTTTGGACTAAATGATATAGTAAATACACATTTATCATGGGTATTATTAGGTTGGAAAGTTAAAGTATTAAAAAGACCTGTTTATGGTGACAAATTACATATTAAAACTTGGGCTAAGAATCCTGAAAAATTTTCTACATATAGAGACTTTGAAGTATATAACCAAAATAATGAATTAGTTATTATTGCAACATCTAAGTGGGTATTAGTAAATACAGAAATTGGAAGAATTTCAGCTATTCCAGAAGATGTAATACACAATTATAAACCAGATACAAAGAGTGTTTTTTCAGATTCAGAAGCTGAAATAAAAAAATTATCAGATTCTAAAAAATATAGTCAAGAAATTAATTATACTGTTACTAGACCTCAAATAGATGTAAACAAACACTTGCATAATTTATATTATCTTGATATTGCATATGAAGCTTTGCCAGAAAATGTTTATGAAAATAATTTATTCGATAATTTTGAAATAATGTATAAAAAACAAATTAGACTTCATGATACTGTAAAAGCTTGCTATTCTTTTGATGAAAATACTCATAAAGTCGTTATAAAAAGTTTAGATGATAAAAAGATTCATGCAATTGTTATACTAAAATAAATTATAAAAAAGCTCAAGAAAACTTTTAATTGTTATCTTGAGCTTTTATAAATTTCATCTTAATAAATCATATATATTTTCAAAAACATATCCTTTTTCTTTTAATGCATTAATAAGTTTAGGTAAAATTTCATATGTTGCTTTTTTTGTCCCCATATCATGCATTAGAATGACCACACTTTTTTTATTTCCTATCGTTTCTTCAACATATTTAAGCATTTCGTTCGCATCTTTAATTCCTGCTGCATCAGCAGTTAAAGCATTCCAATCCAAATGTGCAATATTGTTTTTATTTAATAATTTTATTGCTTCTTGCTTATTTTTGTCATATTTACCACCCACACTTCCGCCTGGGAATCTGAATAATCTAGAATTATAAGTATTATCTCCAATAGCTTTTCTTATTGCTTTTTCAGTTTTATTATATTCTTCTAATACTTTATCCGGAGATTCATATATTTTCTTATATTCATGTGTGAAACTATGATTTGCAATATAATGTCCTTCTTGATAAGCTCTTTTTACAATCTCTGGATATCTATTCACATTACTTCCTAACATAAAGAATGTTGCTTTTATATTATTTTCTTTTAGTATATCTAATATCGGTATTGTAACAGATTTTGATGGTCCATCATCAAAAGTTAAAAATACTCTTTTATAATCTGAATTATAAATTTTTTCTACTTTTTTTACCATATTATTCTTTTTATCTTCATCTGTTATATAGACTTTATGTGTAATTTTTACTCTTTGTGCAATTTGTTCTTCTTTTAATGTATTTAACTTTATTTTGTGTAATATGCCAAATGTAGCTAAAGTACCTATTAATGCAATTATTAATAACGTAATAATTGACACTAAAATTACTTTTTTTATATTTAATTTTGGTTTTACTTCTATTAAATCTAGTATCATTGTCCTTCACCTATGTTTTTATTCTTTTGCTATTATATATCAGTATATGTAAAAAATCAAACATCATAAACTTAAAACAAAACGAACTTAAATAAGTTCGTTTTGTTAATATTTATACTCCTTAAGCAACTTCGTCTTTTGAAGTATTAATTTTTAATAATTTAAATATTTCAACTATTACTATTGGAGCAATTACTAAAAGAATTGTTTCTATTAGATTTCCAATAGGTAAAATTGGAATACTAAATAAATGTCTTAATGCTGGTATAAATAATATTACAAGCATTAACAATGCTGATGCACCAATTGCAAGTAATAACATCTTATTATTAAGTGGATGTGTTCTAAATATTGATTTTTTATTATTTCTAATATTAAATACATGTACAAGTTCAGAAAATGCCAATACTATAAATGCCATAGCTTGTCCTATTTCAACTTTTATTTCTTGTTTATCTACATATTCTGCACCATTAGCTAGAGCTTCATCAATATTTTCAATTTCTTCTACAGAATATAGTTTATTATCCATCTTAATCATTTCTGGTAAGTTTTCGTCAGGTGTAGCTAATCCTATTATAAATGCTGCAAGTGTAAGTAAACCAATCATAATTCCTTGATATACTACTCTAAAACTCATACCTTTTGTAAATATACCTTTTTGTTTTTTAGGTTTTCTTTTCATCACATCGTCTTCAGCAGGATCAACAGCTAAGGCTAATGCTGGAAGTGAGTCTGTAACTAGGTTTACCCATAATATATGAATTGGTAGTAAAATTTCTATTAAATTTACATCTATTCCAAAAGTACTACTAATCCATGGTGTAATTAATATTGCAATAAATAAAGCTATGATTTCACCAACATTACTTGAAAGTAAAAATTGAATTGCCTTTAAAATATTATCATAAATACGTCTACCTTCTTCTACTGAAGATACTATTGTTGCAAAATTGTCATCTGTTAAAATTACATCTGCAGCTTCTTTTGATACATCTGTACCAACTATTCCCATTGCACAACCAATGTCTGCAGTTTTTAATGCTGGTGCGTCATTTACACCATCACCCGTCATAGCAACAATTTCTCCATTTGCTTGCCATGCTTTTACTATTCTAACTTTATGTTCTGGTGAAACTCTTGCATAAACTGAATATTTTCTGATATTTTTTGTTAAATCTTCATCAGACATTTCTTCAAGCTCTGCACCTGTTATAGCTTCATCTTCATTTTCTAATATTCCAAGAGCTTTTGCAATTGCTACAGCTGTTATTTTATGATCTCCTGTAATCATTACAGTTTTTATTCCAGCTGTTTTACATTTTTCTACAGCAAGTTTTACTTCTTCTCTTGGTGGATCTATCATACCTACCATACCAACAAAAGTTAAATCTTGTTCTATATTTTTCATTTCTTCATCTGTTGGCTCATGGTCTAATTCTTTATATGCCATAGCTAAAACTCTTAAAGCATCTTTAGCCATTTCGACATTATATTTTTCTATCTCTGGTTTATATTTTTCTAAATCTGTTTTTATTTCACCATTTATCTGATAAGAATTACATTTAGCAAGTAATTCATCTATTCCACCTTTTGTAAACGCAATAAATTTATCTCCAACTTTGTTTACTGTTGTCATTAATTTTCTATCTGAATCAAATGGATATTCTTTTACTCTAGGCAATTTTAAAACATCATCTAACTCAAAATTAATTTTCATTCCTAAATCTATTAATGCTGTTTCTGTTGGATCTCCTGTTAATGTATTGTTTTCCCCAATTTTTGTATCATTACATAATGAACAAACATACATTAATTTTTTACCTTCATCACTTAATTCTTTAATATCTTCTGTATTTACAAGTTTATTATTTGTAAATACTTTTTGTACTGTCATTTTATTTTGTGTTAAAGTTCCTGTTTTATCAGAACAAATAACTGTTGCACTACCTAATGTTTCAACTGCTGGCAATTTCTTTATAATAGCATTTTTCTTTACCATTCTTTGAACACCAATTGCTAAAACGATTGTAGATACTGCTGCTAATCCTTCTGGTATTGCTGCAACAGCTAAGCTTACAGCAGTCATAAACATATCTATTACATTTTTACCATATGCAATACCAATTACGAAAATTACAATGCAGATTACCAATGCAGCAATTCCTAAAGTCTTTCCTAATTTGTTTAATTTTAATTGTAATGGTGTTACAGTTCCTTCTGCATCATTGATGATTTTAGCTATTTTTCCAACTTCTGTATTCATACCAGTTTCAACAACTACACCTTTTCCTCTACCATATGTTATTAATGAAGATGAAAATAGCATATTTGTTCTATCACCAATTCCAACTTTCTCTTCTTTTATAACTTCATCATTTTTATCTACCGGAACAGATTCTCCTGTTAATGATGCTTCTTGTGATTTTAAGTTAACACTTTCTATTATTCTTAGATCTGCTGGTACATAATCACCTGTATCTAATACAACTATATCTCCAGGTACTAATTCCTTAGATTGCACTACATCTATTTTTCCATTACGAAGTACTTTTGATGCATGTGCACTTAATTTTTGTAAAGCTTCTAGTGATTTTTCTGCTTTATTTTCTTGAACTACACCAATTATTGCATTTAAAACTACAACTATTAATATAATTATTGTATCTGTTATTCCTTCTCCTTCTGCTACACCAACAATACCAGATACAATAGCTGCAATAATTAGTACGATAATCATAAAATCTTTAAACTGTTCTAAAAATTTAACAATTAAAGATTTCTTTTTCTTTTGTTGCAATTCATTTGCTCCATATTTTTCTCGATTTTGTTTAACTTGTTCTGAGGTTAATCCTGTTTGAAAATCAGCATTTAACTCTTCCTTAATCTCCTCTTTGCTTTTGTTATACCATTCCACTTTTTTCATCTCTCCTTTAAATTTTTTTGACCTTGAAAAGTGCTTTATAGTCTTTTTTAGATAATTTAATAATAATTATCATCAAAAAAAGACTCCTAAAAGACTTTTGTAGTCTTTTAAAAGTCTTGCTTACCTTCTTTAGGTTACTAACCAGAATATTTCGAGACTGTTGATTAGTAGTTCTTAAGCTACTCCCTTTTAAAGTGTCTATATTTTATCATTTTATAAAAAATTTTTCAACTATTTTGCATATAAAATTAATCTTTTTGATCCATTATTTGAACAAGTTGCTAATGTTAATTCTGGCTCTCCATTTGTATCTCTAAAATAATAACTAGTATCTGTTGGTTTAGTTGTATATTTTTTGTAAATCGTATATTCTACAGTTACACCATATATATCTGTTATATATATTTTATCTCCTTTTTTTAAATTTTTATTCTTTGAAAAAAATAATCTATTCAAATAATTATGACCAGCTAAAACAGTATTTCCTGGTTCATTTGGTCCAGGTCCATATTCAAGACAAATTCCTTTTTCTAATGCATTTCTAGAATATTCTGCAATTATAGGATATTTAATCCCAGTTTTTGGAATTCTTATATATCCACAAATATCATAGCTATAATATTTTTTTGTAGATTTTTTATTTTTACTTGATCTGCTACTTGCTACTCTTGAACTTTTACTTGTTCCTTCTTCTGTGTTACCACTTTGACTTGAATTATCTTCATCTGTTACAATATCTGAATCTGTAGTATTCATTTCTTCATCAAATTCAGAAATAAACTCTTCTGATTCGTCATTTATCAATTTTGCAGAAATCTGTTCATATATCATATATCCTACAATACCTACTAAGATTATTCCCATTATTATTAAAAAAATTGTTAAAATTTTATTATATGCATTTTTTGCAGACATATTATCCTCCTACCTAAGGCTTACTCAAAATCCTTATTTCAACAAAACAAATTTAATAATCGCCGAATATATACATATACGGCGACTATGTTAATATTAAATTTTATTCTGCTAATTTTGCCCATATAATAATTCTTGCTTTACTATCATCTGTACAAGTTGTTAAAGATATTTCTGGTTTTCCGTTTGTATCTCTATCCATATAATCAGCATCTTCTGGAGTTGTTTGATATTTATTATATACTACATATTTTAATCTTTGACCAGAATTATCTGTTATGTATATTGTATCTCCATTTTCTATTTTATAATTATCTGAAAAGAATTTTCCATTTCTATAGTTATGTCCGGCAATTACAGTATTACCTATTTGGTTAGGTCCTGGGCCATATTGTAATATACATGATGTATTTAAAGCTTTTGTTGTTCTAGCATCTAATATAGGAAGATCTACACCAGTTCTTGGAATTTCGATTGTTCCTAATACATTAAAACCTTTATACTGTTTTACTGTTCCAGAAGTACCACCATTTTGTACTTGGTCAATATCAGTTATAAGATTTAAATCCCCTGATGTTATTTCGTTTTCTTCTTCTGCTTGTATACCTAGCTCATTTCTATATTCAGACATAAATTCATCTTTATCTTTATCTGAAAATATACCAGAAAGAACTTGATATCCAAAGAAACCTAGTAATCCAACAATTCCAATAATTACAACAATTAATAATACTGTTAATACTTTACTATATTTACTATCTATAAACATAACTTTACCTCCATAACTTTTTCTCTAAAGTATATTATACCACATTTGGTCTTTTTTTCATAGACCTTATGTAAATTTTCATTTGTTATTTAAAGAATCTTAACACATTTTTGTACCTAACTTTTTTCCACCAATTAAGTGAAAATGCAAATGTTTAACTTCTTGTCCCCCATCTTCTTTACAATTATTTATGATTCTATATCCTTTTTCTGAAATACCTTGCTCTTTAGCAATTTTGTTTATAACCATATGAATTTTTCCGATTATCTCTGACTCATTCTCTGGCACTTCACTAATGTCATTATAATGTTTTTTTGGAATAACCAATATATGTACTGGTGCTATTGGATTTATATCTTTGAATGCTAATATCTCATCATCTTCATATACTTTTGTTGATGGTATTTCACCTTTTATAATTTTACAAAATAAACAATCTTCCATTTTTACCTCCATAGGTTTTAGTAATTATAATTGCTAAAACAAAATTTATTATAAGTTTAATTTAAGAAAAATCCTCAAAATTCCTTCTATTATTTTATTAATACTGCCTTTATTCTTCTTACACCTGATGAACTAGATTCTTCTTTCTTTATTTTGAATTTGCCAAGTACTCCTGTATGTGTTACATGAGGTCCACCACAAATTTCTTTACTAAAATTACCTATTGTATAAACTTTTACTCTATCTCCATATTTACTTGTAAATAGTCCTATTGCTCCAGATTTTTTAGCATCATCATAACTCATTTCTTCACATGTTACTGGTAAATCTTCTTGTATTTTTTCGTTTACCAAATCTTCAACTTTTTGTATTTCCTCTTTTGTCATTTTTTGAGGATGTGTAAAGTCAAATCTTAATCTTTCTGTTGTTATATTTGATCCACTTTGTTTAACATGATCTCCTAAAACTTCTCTTAATGCTTCATGTAATAAATGAGTTGCAGTATGATATGCAATTGTTGTTTCATTTTGTTCTGCAAGACCACCTTTAAATTTTTGTTCACTACCTTGTCTAGATTTATCTTGATGCTCTTTAAATAATTTATTAAATCCTTCCATATCTACTTTTATATTATTTTCTTCTGCTAATTCCTCTGTAACTTCTGGTGGAAATCCATATGTGTCATATAATTTAAATACTGTTTCAGAATCTATTACATCTTTTCCTTCTGCTTTTGCTTTATTTGCGGCTTTAAAGAATTCTCTTTCCCCATGTTCTAAAGTTTTTACAAATTTGTTTTGTTCTTCTAATATTACTTGTTTTATTGTTTCTTTATTTTCTAATAGTTCAGGATACATTTCTTTTAAATTATCAACATTCAAATCAATTAAATTTTCTGTTTCATTTAAGCTTATTTGCAATTTATTTAAATGTCTTATCATTCTTCTTATTAATCTTCTTAAAATATATCCTCTATCTATATTACTTGGTCTACCACCATCTGCTATTATCATCATACTTGCTCTTAAATGTTCTGCTACTATTCTTCTACTTTGTATATTATCTACTTTTTGTAATTCTTCTATTTTTTTCATAATAGGCTCAAATAATTCTGTTTCAAATGGTGTTTCTTTTCCTTGTAATAACATTGTCATTCTTTCAAGACCAAGTCCTGTATCTACATTATGTTGTTTTAATTCTGTTAATGTTCCATCTTTATGTTTAAAATATTTCATAAACACATTATTCCATATTTCAACATATTTACCACAATCACAGTCAGGATTACATCCTTCTGAACATTTTGGTTTTCCGGTATCATAAAACATTTCTGTATCTGGTCCGCATGGTCCTTCCTCTCCAGCAATCCACCAGTTTTCTTTTAAGAAATATATTCTCTCTTTTGGAATCCCTACTTCTTCCCAAATTCTAGCTGCCTCATCATCTCTTGGAGCATCTTCATTTCCAGCAAAACATGTTACTGATAGTTTTTCTACAGGAATATTTAATTCTTTTGTTAAAAATTCAAAACTCATTTTAATAGATTCTTCTTTAAAGTATGCCCCTAATGACCAGTTTCCTAGCATTTCGAAATATGTTAAATGTCTATTATCTCCAACTTCATCAATATCGTTTGTTCTTAAACATTTTTGATAATCTGTTAATTTATTTCCTTCTGGATGTTTTTCTCCCAATAAATATGGTACTAGTGGCTGCATACCTGCAGTTGTAAATAATACTGAAGGATCATTAACTGGTATTAATGGTGCACTTGGTATTATTTTATGATCATGATTTTTAAAATAATTTAAAAATTTGTTTCTAATTTCTATTGCTTTCATTTTTCATATCTCCTATCTGTTTTTTACGCAGTTAAATTATATTATATTATGCACAAAATTGCAATATTTCAATTTTTTATATAGTAGAAAATTATCGCAAATATAAAATTTTTTATCTTTTACTAATAATTAGAAGATTTTATATTCGTTTTTTTATGTATAATTTAATTTTTTCTAGAAATACTAATTTTAAACAAATTAATTGTGTAAAATATTTATTTTATTTTTCAACAATTATTCTTATTTATATAGTTATATATTAAAAGGAGGAAATTATGAAGGCAACAGGAGTAGTAAGAAGAATCGACGACTTAGGAAGAGTAGTTATTCCGAAAGAAATAAGAAAAACTTTAAGAATAAAAGAGCGGTGATCCTTTAGAAATATTTACAGATAAAGAAGGAGAAGTAATCTTAAAAAAATATTCTCCTATTGGCGAATTATCTGAATTTGCCACAGGTTATGCAGAAACTCTTGCAAAAACAACTGGACATATTGCATGTATTACAGATAAAGATTCTGTAATTGCTGTAGCGGGTGGTTCAAAAAAAGATTATTTAGAGCAAGATTTAAGCAAAGAATTAGAACAAATAATGGAAGATAAAGAAGTATATACAAGTAATAAAAATAATAATTTATCTATTCCAATTACAAAAAATGAAAAAAATGATAAAAAGTTCAATTCACAAGTTGTATATCCTATAATTTCTAATGGAGATTCTATAGGAACAGTTATTTTACTTTCTAAAGAACCTTCTACTAAAATGAGTGATGTAGAAACTAAAGTTGCACAATCTGCTGCAAGCTTTTTAGGAAGCCAAATGGAAATTTAATTTTATAATAATGGCGGTGTAAATATTTTGCTCCGTCATTTATTAATCTTTAGCAATTGTTAAAACACTTACCTTTATTGCTCCATTTTCTTTTAATAGCTTACTACATTCATTTGTCGTATTTCCAGTTGTAAAAACATCATCAAATAATAGAATCTTTTTATTTTGTATTTTTTCTATATTTTTTATAATATATGCATTTTTAATATTATATGCTCTTTCTATTCTATTTAAAGTACTCTGAGGTTTTATATTTTTATTTTTTAATAGTACATCATTTAAAATTTTTATATTTTGTTTTTTATTTAATTCTTTTAAAATTAAATAAGTCTGATTATATCCTCTCTCATTATATCTATATTTATGCAATGGTATTGGTATTATATAATCATATTTTAGAATATAATTTTTAATTTTATTATTATTATTTATAATATATGCAAAAAACTTATACAAATATGATTTATCATAAAATTTATACAAAATAATCTTTTGTTTTATTATTCCTTCATATTTAAATAAATACATATGCTCATCATAATAAATTCCGATTTAATGGCAAAAAAACTTTACGTTTTGGAAATATAATTTTATCAAGTTTTATTTTACAATTTTTACAAATTGGTTCTTTTGATAGTTTATTACATATTCCACATGTTTGAGGGAAAAAAATATTGAGGGCATTTTCTAAAAAGTTCATTTTACCTCCTTAAAACCTGCCCCCATAGAACAAAGCGGAAAGCCTTAATATTTATACTAAGTTTATATTTCCTCTATGGCTTTCCGTAAATTTGTTTTGTGCCAATTTTACGTTAGTAAAATTGTGTACAATCGCCAGCGCCAAGCGACTTTTATACAATAGGAAAGTATAACTTTCCTATTGTATGAAAAATTATGAAATCATTCTTAATTTATATTCTAATCCTGTATTTCTTACTTTAGTATCTGCATTATTTATCATAAATTTTACTACATTATCATTTCCTATTAATATTAATAATTTTTTAGCTCTAGTTAATCCAGTATATAATAAATTTCTTGTAAGAAGCATTGATGATGAACCAGTTACTACCATTATTACAACATCAAACTCACTTCCTTGTGCTTTATGTATTGTTATAGCATATGCATGTTCTATTTGATCCATATCAGAGAATTCATACCATGCCTCTTTTTCATCATCAAATAATATTTTTATTTGCTTATTTATAAAATCTATTTTTTCAATTCTACCAAGCTCTCCATTAAAGATGCCTGTACCATTTTCATACTTTAAGCTTAAAGTATTTCCCTTTTCCCAATAGATGTCATAATTATTTTTAACTTGCATAACTCTATCGCCTTCTCTAAAAATAATATCACCTATCTTTTTTTCTTTTTTACTATCATCTTCTGGATTTAATTCTTGTTGAAGTTTTTTATTTAATTCTTTTGTACCAAGCATTCCTTTTTTTGTTGGTGAAAGAATTTGTATATTTTCAAAAAAGTCATAATTACCAAAATTTTTTAATCTACCTTTACTTAATGAAACAATTTGTTCAAGCATTATATCTTGGCTTTTTTCTTTAATATAAAAGAAATCATCTTTAAGTCCTTCCTCTTCTTCTTTGCTTAAAAAGTATTCTCCTTCATTTACTCTATGAGAATTGACTATTATCTTACTTTCTGCAGCTTGTCTAAAAATTTCATCTAAAAATATTGTTTTTATTCTTTCTGAATTTATTATATCTTTTAAAACACTTCCTGGTCCTACAGATGGTAATTGATCCGTATCTCCTACTAATATTAGCTTTGTTCCTTGATATATTCCATTTAATAAGTAATTCATAAGGTAAATATCTACCATTGATGCTTCATCTACAATTATTACATCAGCATCTATCGGCGCTACTTCATAATTCATAATAGTAAATTCATTATCTTTTTCTATTTTTCCAATTTCAAGTAATCTATGTAATGTTTTAGCTTCTTCCCCAGTAAGCTCTGTCATTCTTTTTGCAGCTCGTCCTGTTGGCGCACATAGTACTACTTTTTTACCATATGATTTATATATGTCTATTACATTTTTTATAATAGTAGTTTTACCTGTTCCAGGACCTCCAGTTATTATTACTACATTATTTGTGTTAATAGCCTTTATTGCTTCTTTTTGTTTTTTAGATAAACTAATATTACTACTTTTTTCTATTTTCTTTAATTCCTCATCAAAATGTGGTATATGCTTTATATTTTTTGCAGAATTTAATAATATTAATTTACTTGCAATATTTGCTTCTGCGTCATACATTTCTTTATCATATACCCAATTTTCATCTTCTCTTTTTTCTATTACAATTTCATCTTTTACACTTAGATCAATTAGACAATGTTCAATATCATCTTCATCTGCTTTTAATAAATCTTTTACATATTTTATTAAATTATTTTCTAGTGTACAACAATGTCCATTATATGTAATCTTTATTAAACTATATTTAATACCACATTTTATCCTTTTATAATTATTTATATCAAATCCATTTTTTAAAGCATATTCATCTATTTTAGTAAAATCCACACCTTTTACTAAATCTATTAATATATATGGATTTTCTTCTATTTCATCTATTGTTTGTGGCCCTAATTTTTTATATACATTTTTAGCATTTGCAGGTCCAATCCCAAAGTTCTCTAAATATCCTACTATTTGCCATAACTCCCAGTTTTCGACAAAACTTTCTGCCATTTCTTTAGCTTTTTCCTTAGATATTCCTTTTATTTGTGTTAATTTTTCTGGTTCAAATTTAAAAACATGTATTGTATCTTCTCCAAAAGTTTTTACAATTTTTTTAGCTGTGGCTGGACCAATTCCTTTTATTGTTCCATTTGCCAAATATCTTTCTAATGACTCTAAAGTTTTTGGCATTACTTTTTCAAATGTTTCTACTTTGAATTGTTTACCATATTCCCTATGTACAACAAAATTTCCAATTACTTTAATATAGTCACCTTCAATAACAAAAGGCATATAGCCTACTACTGTAATTGTATCTTCCTCATTTTCTAATATTCCAATTAAATAACTATTTGCTTCATTTTGATATATTATTTCTGTTAATTGTCCCTCTAGTTCCAATTTTTTACCTCTTTTCTATAACATAGAATTATTTTATCATATCAAAAGATTAACGGCAATTTATTTTGAAATTTCATCTATCAATTCTTTACATTCTTCCCAATTTGATACCTTTATAAAATTATAGTCTTTTGAAAGTTTTGAAATTATTTCATATGTATTATCTGTAGAATCTAAATCAACTACTAATATTCCCTTTTCTAGTTCTTGTTTATCATATAATATTTTACAAACAGTATTTCTTAAAAAACATTCTATTTGATCTTCTTGATTTTTTGCAGCTATTATCACATATATTCCATTTTGTTTAAATTTCGTATGTGCAAAACAATATCTTATTGTCTTAGCTATTTCTATAAGGCCATATAACGCTAATGTCCAAAGTATTGCATTTAATATAAAATCTTGCATTTTTGCCTCCTTATGCATACCATTATTAATTATTATATGTTTTAAAGACAAAAATGTTAAAGGCACTTTGTATAAACAAAGTGCCATATATATAAACGAAGAGGGCTATTCTTCATTTTTAATATACAAATTTATTTTTTAGTTTTACCATCTAATGCATCTAGATTGTCTAATGCTTTTCCAGTTCCAAGTGCTACACAAGATACAGCATCTTCTGCAATCATAACATTAATTCCAGTTTTTTCTTGTAATAACTTGTCTAATCCATCTACCAAACAACCTCCACCAGTCATATATATTCCTCTATCGCTAATATCTGATGCAAGTTCTGGTGGTGTCCTTTCTAATACAGAATGTACTGCATCTACAATCATCATTGCTGGTTCTATAAGTGCTTCTAGCATTTCACTAGAATATACTGTTACTGTTTTTGGAAGTCCTGTTGCTAAATCCCTTCCTCTAATATCCATTTCTACATCTTGTATTTTTGGATATACACATCCTATATTTATTTTTAAATCTTCTGCTGTTCTTTCTCCTATCATTATATTATGTTTTCTTTTAATATATTTTACTATTGCTTCATCTAATTTATCACCAGCAACTTTTAAAGATGTACTTACAACTGATCCTCCTAGTGAAATTACTGCTATATCTGTAGTTCCACCACCTATATCTACTATCATATTTCCACATGGTTTAGATATATCTATTCCAGCTCCTATTGCTGCTGCTATTGGTTCTTCTATTAAATAAACTTTTCTTGCTCCTGCTTGTGAAGCAGCATCTATTACAGCTCTTTTTTCTACTTCTGTTACTTGTGAAGGAATACAAATCATTATTCTAGGTGCAAAAATAAATTTTCCACAAACTTTATTTATAAAATATTTTAACATTTTTTCTGTTACTGTATAATCTGAAATAACTCCTTCTCTTAATGGTCTTGTAGCTATAATATTTCCAGGTGTTCTTCCTAACATTCTTCTTGCTTCTTGTCCAACTGCTAAAACATCTCCTGAATTTCTATCTACAGCAACTACAGAAGGTTCTCTTAAAACAATACCTTTTCCTTTAACATAAGCAATAACTGTTGCTGTTCCTAAATCTATTCCTATATCTTGACCAAAACCAAACATTTAACTTCTCCTTTTCTTTATTACAAGTCTGTTACAATTATATTACAAAAGAAATAAAATAGCAACAGAAATATCTATATATTTTAAAATATTTCTGTTGCATTTATTTATATAAATTCACCCTAGTTTTTATGCATAATATTCAACTTTTTAATGATTAACAATTAAATTCATATTTACACATTATATATTACTCACCAATTATAATATTCCAAACAAATATCCAGCTGGCATATAATATAAAACAATTAATGTACCTGCAACTAATGCAAGTTTTTGTGTTTGAGTTAATGTTATATCTATTGGATTTAGTAAGTAATCTGGTGCGGTATCAGACATTGATAGTTCAGCTCTTTCAGTTCCTTCACACCTATATGATATAACAAAATATTGACTTTCTCCTGGCTCTAATCTAAAAATTTGAGCATAGCCTGTATTTATATTATTATCATATTCAGAGTAACAATCTAATTTTATAAATTTATTTTCTAATACTTCTCCAGTAGTATTTGTTATACAACCATAAATATATCCATTTGCATTTGTAGCTTTAGAATCCAAAATTTCTATTTTGGGACTTTCAAATAAAACTTTACATTCCTTTGGTTTATACATTGATATTATTATTGCTCTTGACATAATTGATACAAATAAAAATAATAAAATTAATAATACTACCCATCGCATCCATTTTTTAAATTTATCCATTTTTTTCTCCCTTAAATTTTCTTTTTACATTTTAATTATACACTAGTATACATAATTTGTAAATATTTACCTGTTATATCCACAATTTTAATTACAACTTCTAGCCCATATTTAATGCTTTATTGCTTTTTATTCTTTTAATAATTTTATTTTTTAACTTGAATATTAAATTAATTAATATAGATACTGGTAAACAAAGCAATATTCCCCATAAAACTACAATAATTGGATTACTACTTATATATAAATAAGGTTGAAAGACTTTCTCTGTATACGGAGAGAAAAATATACTATGTAAAAACCATAAATTAATTGAATTAGCATTAAAAAATTTTAATATTTTTCCAAAGATATCAACATCTTTTAATATATAAGATAAAGAATACATTATCATAGGGGCATATATAACATCTAAATTAACTGACATTAATTCTTCCCATTTTAATCTAGCACCTAATACAAATATTGTAATTAATATTGCTGTTAATTTATTTTTACTCTTAAAAACTTTATTAATCTTATTAAACAAATGATATTTAGCAAAGAGCCAACCAATAATTACACATTGCATCCAAAAGAAACAATTTTTTATATCTTCTATAACAAATTGATCTTTTACATCAAGGCCTGCTAGCAAATTACGTCCTACCACACAAATTCCTACCATTATTATTAAATCATGTAAAAAATTATTATTAGATATTTTCTTCAGTAATGGTAAAGTTAACATTGCAAAAATGTAAAAATATACATACCATGCAAAATATATAATTCTTTCATCTATAGCAAATAAATTTAATAGAATAGTAGTTAAATTTATTTCTTCATCTCCAACTATAAGAGCAATTGGAATAAATATAACAAATAGTATAAACCAATATTTTTCTAAGAACTTTAATATTTTTTTAATTCCATATTTAATAGTTTGATTATTCCTTAAGTAATATCCATATCCTGTTATAAATGCAAATATTGAAACACAGATTTTGGTTGAACATTCTATCCATACATTTAAATCTACTCCCAATATATTTACATTTGGATAATTTACTCCATCTATTAACCAAAATGGATATGCTAAGAAATGATGAATAATCATAAGTATTATTGCTATTCCTTTTATTTTAGCTGTTGTTTCTTTTGAAATTTCGTATTGTTCTATTTTTACTACCGCTCTTGTCATTAATTAAACTTCCTTTTTACATTTTTTCTTTTATCATCCCTCTATTTCCTCTTTACCTAATTATAACTGTGTTAGTTAATCTAGGATTTCAAACACAGTTATAATTTAGTTTTGCTTTTGTACTTTTATTGTTTATAACTTTTTATTTTTTATCATATCTTTATATTTTTCTTCTGCTTTACTTATTTCACCATCGAAGATTAATTTACCTCTTTTCATTATTAATCCTCTTTTACAAAATTCTGAAGCCGTTGCTGTTGAATGTGTAACAAATAATAAAGTAATATTTTCCTTTTTTAATAATTTATTTATTTTATTTATACATTTATTTTTAAATTGCTCATCTCCAACACTTAACGCTTCATCAACTATTAATATTTCTGGTTCAATATTAACGTTTATTGAAAATCCAAGTCTTGCTTTCATACCGCTAGAATATGTCCTTACAGGTTGATCTATATACTCCTCTAATTCTGCAAAATTTACTATTGTTTTTTCAAGTTTTCTTATTTCATCATCACTTAAACCTAAAATTTGGCCTTTTAAATAAATATTTTCTCTACCAGTAAATTCCGGATCAAATCCAGCAGTTAACTCTAATAAAGCACTAACTCTACCATTTACTTCTATTGTTCCTTTTGTTTGAAATGCAACACCTGTTATCATTTTTAAAATTGTAGATTTCCCAGCACCATTTTTTCCAAATATTGCAACTGACTCTCCTCTTTTTATTTCAAAAGAGACATCGTCAACCGCATTTTTGTCTTTATGTTTTATATTTTTTAAAAAGATTCCTAAAAATCTTTGTTTATCATTTTTATATAATTTATATGTTTTTGTAACATGATCAAATTTTATTACAACATCTTTATTCATTGTCTTCTCCTCATTTTATAATACATCTGGTATATCTTTTCTTAATTTTTTATAAGCCCATAATCCTAATACCAATAATATTACTAGAATTATTACAAAATATAATAATCTTTTTGGTTGTTCCCAAATCCAAACTTTATCTATGAAACAATTTCTAAATCCATTGCTTATAAAAGTAATAGGATTTAAATTCAAAAATTTTTTTACCCAACCAATACTTACTGTATTTGGATTCCATAATACTCCAGAAAGCCAAAATAGTGCTGTTAAAAATGATTTTACTAAATTTATAAAGTCTTTACTTATTGCTCCTAAAAATGATGCAAAAAATCCCCATAAATTAAATAGTAAAAATGCTAATAAAATATATATTGGTAACTGTAATAAATATATGTCTGGCTTAAATCCAAATAATGCAAATATTATTATCATAATGACTATTAATATTAATGTAATCGCTAATTTAGACAAATTTACAAATGTAGGAATTGTACTTACAGGATATTTCATTTTCGTTACCAAATAATTATATCTTCTAATACAGTTAGCTCCTGATACAATCATATCTGACATGTAAAACCAAGGTATAAGACCTGCTATTAACCATAAAAAGAATGGATACCCATTTACTGGTTTACCAGCTCTTAAACCTATTGTAAATGCAAACCAATATACAAATATTGTAATAGTAGGCTTTATTATTGCCCATGACCATCCTAAGGCTGCTCCTCTATATGTTTTTACTAAATCTGCTTTTGCTAATTTTAGTATTTGTTTTCTATATTCCCAATGTTCTTTTAATATTGTTACTATCTGACTCAATTTTCTTTCTCCATTTCATTTAAATCTTTAATTGTTTTTTCAGGTATTAATACTTTTGTTTTACTATAATAATATAGTATAGCTCCTTCTATTAATAACACTAAAATTCCTAATAATACATATATTTTTTTAGACATGTATGTTCTCTTATGATTATTTTCTACTTTTAATAATATATCTTTATTTTTTTGAATATTATCATTAATTTTTAATTCACCATTTTTAAAAATATCATAATTCTCTCCACCGTAAAAAGCTAATAATTCAACATTATCATTACTTTTTGATTCAGAATATAATTTAATTGTATACTTTCTAAATTCATTATTTGGTGTTATAGTTTCAAATTTAAAAGTTTTTGTCTGACTACCAATTATATCTTCACTATCAAATTCTTGATTTACAATTTCATTTTCCAAATCATCTAATATTACAAAATGATATATATTATTAATATCATTTTTTTCATTTTTATTTAAAGATAATGTTATTTGGTTAAATGGCTTATTCGTTATAAAAGATTGTTTTATCTCTTTATTATATATTTCTTCTATTTGTGAATTGTTTCTCTTTATTGCCACATTTATATCATCATATTTTTTCTTTTGTATACAATATTTATCAAAGTTAATTATTAATAGTAATATAGACAAAATAAATATACATATATATCCTGTTCTAAAAAATTTTTCAAAATTAATAGTCTTAGTTTTATCGTTTCCTAAGCATAGTATTATTTTCTTGATGTTTAATACTTTTTCAATTTGTTCCAATCCAAATGGTAATAAAATAATCATCCATGGTAAACATGTTAAACTATATCTTGATGATACTTCCCAAATTAAATAAAATACAAACATTCCTAACATCGCAATATAAATATATTTGTATTCACTATTATTTTTTAATTCTGCTATAGTTGCAATTAAAAATGTTATCATTAACGTTACTTTGCAAACTTGCAATAAATACTCTAATATTTTTGTTTTATTTCCTTCTATATATTCATATCCAATATTTTTTTCTTCTACTACATTATTTAATTTAGAAAATATATCATAATCTCCATCAGTCCAATTTAAAACCAACTTTTCATGTATCAACTCAATATAGTTAGATACAGTCATTTCACTTATTCTCTCATTAATCATTTTAATATTTGCACTAACTTTCTCTTCATGTGTCGTTTGCTTTAAAGTATAATTAAAATCCTCAGCATTCCATTTACCACTTTTTTCTAAGTTTAATCCCATCATTAAATAATGACTAATAGGTAGCTCATCATCATTATTTTTTATAGTTCCAAATTGATTCAAAAATAAATTTAATATGAATATACCTAAAATAAAAGATATAATGAAAATAGAATTAAATATAACCTTCTTTTTTAATTTACATTTAATTAACATATAAGATAAAACAAATGCTAGTACTAATATTGCTATTACTACTCTTATCTTTGTACCTATCGCCAACAGAAATCCTGCTAAAATAATTTCTATAATTTGCTTTTTGTAGCTATGTTTTTCTTTTAATATACATATTAATAAATACATAGCAACAGCAGCAAACGGCATGCATAAAGTATCTGTATAAAAATAAGAACTATATAAATAGAAAATTGGATTTATTATAAAAAATAATAAAGCTATTAATCCAAATTTATTACTTTTAATTTCTTTTACAGACAGATATACAAAATATGCAGTAATTGCTATACATAAAGAATTTATTACTGTTGCAAAATTCAATAATGCCGATCCATTCAATCCTATAAAAGTTCCTAATTTAAAAATTAAGAATACAATTACTTGTAGAGGAATTTGATTAGTGCATCTAGCTAAATAACCAGTTTCATCAAATTTTCCATTATTCTCTAGCATCTCATAGGCTTCTGTAATTATATTATTTAAATCGTATGTTGGTTCAGTTTTGTAAATGTTTCCAAAAATACTCATTCCAATAAAAAATAAAATACTTAAAATTATCGCAATGATTTTTATTTTTTTTTCATCAATTTTATAAATTAGTTTTTTTACACATAATAAGCCAATAATCATAAATATTGTACCAATTATTATAACAATTGGTTTTAGTTGATTGTCATTTTTATATATATCAAATATTGACGCATAGCTAATATATGCAATAAATATTAATAAAAGTATCAATATCATTTTGTAAAAAATATTTTTTATTTTATCTATCATTTTATAACCTCATCTAATACTCTTTTGCTTGCATTTCCATCATCCAAATACGTATATTTATCATTAAAAGCCTTATATTTTTCATCATATTTAAAATTCTCGCCTAGATTTAGAATTTCTTTAGTTAATTCTTCTTGTGTTTTGGTTATTGGTCCTGGTAATTCATCTAAATCTATATAAAAACCATTTGATTTATCCCTATAATGTTCTAAATCATACATATAAAATAGCATTGGTCTTTTTAAATTAGCATAATCAAAAAACACACTAGAATAATCTGTTATTAACATATCTGAAATAATGTATAATTCGTTTACATCATCAATTTCTGATACATTATATACAAAACCTTTATATTTTTCAAAATCAAAAACATTTGCAATAAAATAATGTGGTCTAAATAATATAATATATTTATCACCAATATCTTTCTGTAACTTTGTAAAATCAACTTCTTCTTTGTATGTATACCCAACTCCTGCTTCATGTTGATTAGAACGATAAGTTGGTGCATATAAAATTATTTTTCTAGTTTCATTTTCTATTCCTAGCTCTTTTTTTATCTTTTCAACATCTTTTTCTGTATAATTATATAAGAAATCATTTCTTGGATATCCTTTTTCTATTATTATGTTTTCTTTTCCAATTTCTTTTAGATTCCATGCAGAAATAAATTTTTCGCTGGCATATTTTGATGGAGATATAAAATATGTAAACTTTGAGGCTTCTATTCTATATCTCTTTTTCATTCCCTCCATAGTATTTAAAACATTATCAAAATGCAATAAATCACAACCTAATCTTTTTAAAGGTGTTCCATGCCAACATTGTAAAAATACTTGCTCTTTTTTAGGCTTTAAAAAATCAGGAATTTTATAATTAAATATCCAATATTTAGCTTTTGCTACATATTTTTGATAAGTTTTTGAACCTTGTTTAACAACAATAGTATTTTTATTATCTTCTAAAAATTTATATTTTTCCACATCTTTAAAACACCAAATGTGTTTAAAATTATCATATTCAGAATTATTTATCATAAATTCATATAAAGCTTTTGGACTACAAGTATATGATTGTCCATTAAAACAACTATATATTATCAAATTGTTATCTACTTTTGTTCCGACAGTTCTTATTTTATACATTATCAATCTATATGTATTTAATAACCATCTATATATATTTCTAAAAAATACACTTTTTTCAGCACTCTTAGTTGCAAACTTTTTTATCATCTTTTTTATTTTTTTCATCATCTTTCATTAACTCCATTAAAAAATTTCCAAATTTTTTTGTACAATTTCCTGGCTCTACTTCGATATATCTTTCTTTAAAATTCTTTAAAGCATCATAATCATATTCTTCTTCTAATTTTTGTAATAATTCTTCTTCTGTTTTTACTGCATATTTTCCAATTTTTTCTGTTTTAAAATCAAAATTCAAACCCGGATCTTTTATATACTCATCTATATCATATATATAAAAATAAATTGGTATATCTAGCACAAGTTCTTCAACAGCCAATGAAGAGTAATCTGTAATTAATTTATCTGTTACTGATAACCATTCATAAGAATCAAATTTATCGTCAATTATTATACCTTCTCTTAGCTTAAAAGTATAATTTTTTCTATCTAATGGATGTAATTTTATTATTAAATTATATTTTTTTGTATCTAGTTTTTCTATTAATCCATTAATCTTTATTTTTTTATTTTTTCTAAATGTTGGCACATATAAAATATTTATCTTATCTTTTAAAATAGGATATTCTTTATAAAGATTTTCTTTTTTATTTAAATTTTTAATATAATCTAATCTTGGAAGGCCAAATTTAATTATTTTACTTCTATCTACATTAAAAGCTTCACTATAATAATTAGATGTTATATCACTTGGAGAAATAACATAAGTATAATTTTTATGCATTCTCATTGTATCAGCAATTTGTTTTTCTGTTCCAGAATTTTTATCAATTGTTTGATATCCAAATTTTTTAATAGCTGCACTTGCATGCCAAATTTGTATAATTTTTAAACTTTTTTTATGTTTTAACACACTCGCTACTATACAATATGTATCTACTATTAATATTTTAGATGTTGCTACATTATACATTTGTCTAAAAATATGAAATACATATTTAATGGCATTAATAGAACCTTTATCCAATCTTTTAGTTAATATAACTTGATTTATATTTGGATCATTGTTTTGAATTTCATCTTTTATCATTTTAAAATCTAAAGTTTCTTCGTTATATTGCCTGCTAATATAAGTTATTTTATTTTTTGTTTTAGCAAATTTCATAAAAAAATATATAAAATTCAATATACCTATCCCAATAGATAAAATTATTTTTTTCATTTTACTTTTTATTCTCTCTTTCAAATTTAGTTTCTGGTATTTGATTCACATTATTTTTTGGCGCTTGTAATCCTAAATCCTTTTTTATTTTCGAAGTAGAAACTCCTTCAGTTCTCTCCAAATATATTACATCACAATAAGGACGTAAAATTTCAAATTTTTCACTACCTGCCCAATCACTTCCCATAACAACAGCATCTATATAGTATTTTTTTACATCATTTATTTTTTGGTCCCAATTTTCTTCTGGTATTACTAAATCAACATATCTAATAGCTTCTAACATTTTCTTTCTAGTTTCATAATTATGATATGCTTTTTTATGTTTTATTGCATTAAATTCATCTGTTGATAAAGCAACAACTAAATAGTCGCCCAATTGTTTAGCTCTTTTTAATAATCTTATATGTCCATAATGTAATAAATCAAATGTTCCATATGTCAATATTCTTCTCATATTTATTATCTCCTTTAATATATCGTTGTGTTTGTTACTTCTGATGTATCTAACGTATATCCTGTTCTATTCTTAATCTTCTCATTTATCTCTTCTACAGTTTCTGATGGTTCATAATCATCTTGTTCAAAAACTTCTTCATGTAACTTCTCTACATTAGTTTTTAATGTTACAGGAACTCCATACCAACCATTTTTTGAATAACCTTTTGTTTCATATGGCCATCCAATACTTTCTTTAATGTTAAAAGATAATGCTGTTGGAATTAAAGAAAGTATATCTGCTGAATTAATATTAGTACTAATTTCTGGTAAAATTTCGTCTGCAATTTTGTTTAACTCTGTAAGGCTTTTTGTTTTTGCTACATCAGCCATTGCTTCCACGACCGTCCTCATTCTTTCTGCTCTCTTATAATCTCCACCACTAGTTTTTCTAATTCGCGCATATGTTACTGCTTGTACTCCATTTAAGGTTTGTTCTCCAGATTTAGTTACTCTTTTAGCTGTTTTACCTGTGGATTTCGCTGTTTCGTTAACGTATTTATTAATTTGTTTTATTTCTGATGAATCTATATCTATAGTAACTCCTCCAAGTAAATCTACAGCATCTGCAACTGCCTTCCAATTAACTGTTACAAATTCTTCTATATTTAAATCTAGATTTGAATTTAAAGTATTTAAAGCAAGCTCTGGTCCACCATATGAATATGCATGTGTTATTTTATCAAGTCCATGTCCCTCTATTTGAACATATGTATCTCTATATACTGAAACTAGTTTTACGTCGTTTGTGTCTTGATTAATACTTGCTATAATTATACAGTCACTTCTATTACCTTCTCCATAATCATCTTCGGCCCTACTATCTATTCCAAATATAGCTATATTTCTATATCCCTTAAGTTCTTCATTTGTAGAATTGTTTATTGCTAAATTATCTTTATTTATTTCTTGATGATTTATTAAATCTAATTTTCCAACCACAAAATAATATGCACATAAAATTGCTACAATTAATATTACCACTATTACTGTAAATACTTTTAATCCTCTATGTTTTCTTTTTTTAGGTTCTTCCTTTAATCTTCTTCCTTTGCTCATTTTTATTCTCCTTGTGTTTTATTATATTGTGTATGTTATCACATTTATATTTTTTTATCAATATTTTCGATATTTTTAGCTAATAAAATGGTTTTTTATTATTTTTACGACTTATTTAATGATAAATTTTCTTAATATTATATAAAAAACCACGTTTCATAAACGTGGCTATTTATATAATATTTTAAAAAGCTTACGCTTTAGTCAATTTTAATAATTCTTGATGAACTCTTTTACAATTATTTTTATCCGTATATTTAAAGAAATCTTTTATTCGTTTTTCATAAATTTTGTCCTCTCTACATTTAGATTTTATTATTTTAACAATCTCATTAACTGAATCTTCATAATTATAACAAACAGGTCCCAAACCATCTCTATCATAATCAAAATAACCTTTTTCATATAAATGCGTAGCAAAAAACTCTTCTTTATCTGTTTGTAGATAAACTACTGGTTTTTTCAAATAAGCAAAATCAAATGCCACACTAGAATAATCTGTAATTAAAAGATTTCCTTCGCTAAATTCTTTGTTATAATTAATTTCTCCACTATGTATTTTCACCAATTCATTCCCTTTAAAATCTTTATATTGTTTTTCAAATGAGGGATGTACAAAAAATTCTGCAGTATATCCGTTATCTTTAATAGCCTTTATTATTCGTTCATTATTAATTATTTTATTATAAAACTTACAATAATTAGAATCTTTAAACATTTCATTATATTCATATTCTGTATTACCTTCTTTTCCTTTTCCCTCTAATGCTTTTCTCCAAGTTGGCATAAATAGAATCTTGTTTTTAGGATTATTGTTTAATATATCGTATCTTGGAAGTCCAGTTAATTTTACTTCATTTGCTGTATACATATAATTTCCATTTATTATAGAGTTATATTCTTTTTCAGTGCTCGTTACAAAAATAGCTATATTTTTTGAATATTTTTTTAACCAAGATGACAAATCATCTTTTATTATTCCATGTTGTAAAAATACAAATTTAAATTTGCATAAATCATTAATATACCTTTCTTTTTTTCCAAAAGCATTTATAACCCAATCATTTGCCTGTGAAGAAACTATTAATTCAGCTAATAAAAAATATAATTTATATTTTACAGAATCATATTTTAAAACTTTTCCAATTTTTTTTATCTTATCATAATCTTCACATTTTTTTGATATTGTGAAATATGTATTTGCATTTTTCTCATTTTTAACCAAATAATCAAATAGAACTTCTCCACTATCTCCTGCTCTTCCAACTCTATCGGAAAGAATCCATATAGGTTTTTTTACTAATTTTCGAGCTATTCTAAAAAGTAATCTATATAAAATAATTTTAAATTCGCATTTTTTTATCAATTCCATTAAAGTCCTTAATTCAGCTCTAATTAATGATTTCTTATTTTTCTTTATTAATAACAATCTATTTTTACTGCATTTAATAATATAATTTTTTTCTACCCTATAAGTAATTTTTGATAATCTAGTCAATTTTCCTAGATTTAAAGATATTTTTCTTACATTTTCTTCACTATCTTTATAATTTATTATAAAATTAATTTTTCCTATATCATTTGAAATAGGTATACTTATTTTAAATCTTCTGTTCTTTAAAAACACTTCTCCAAATGCTTTTCTATTGTTAGTCTCATCTGGTAGATATTGTAAATCGTATGTTTTTCCATTGTTTAATAATGCATAAATTTTATAATTTTGTTCAGGAATAAATGTATTTACTTCTCCTTCTATTTCTAAAGTATTATTTATAATATTTATTAATTGTATATTGAATAAAGTTTTTCTTTTTATATTATACAAAGGCAAATTATTAAAATATAATATATTTCCTTTTAATTCCAAATCTTCTGCTATGTTTTTTCCATATTTAAGTGATAATGCATAAACTTTATATTCACTTTTTAATTGCTTTTGTTCAACTATAATATTATCATCTATATGCTTTAATATATCAATTGTAATATCTTTATATTGTATAACTTGCTCTTTAGAAAAAATACTTGGTATTTTTTCTTTTAATCTCCATTGCGTATCATACATAACATAAAATTGAACATATGGAAGTATATATCCAAATTTTTCTATAGATTGGTTCATAATTTCATAATATGAATATTTAGGTGCTTCTAAATACCAATTAATAGACTTTGTCTTTAATTGTATAGCTGATGTTTCGCCAAATCTTTTTCTATAATTATGCACTGCTTCTCTAATTGCTCCATATTTTAAAGTCGTATCAAGTAATATTTGAGTTATAAACTTTGAATCTTCACAATATTTCAATCTAGTATCAAACTTATATTTATTAGTTTTTAATACCTCTGATTTAATAAATGCAGCTGTAACATTTAATTGCATACAATTGTATTCTTTCATAATATCAATTATTCTTGTTTTTTCAAATCTATAATCAAGCATATGATAATCTTCTCTTGCTTCAAAAAACTTTTGTCTACAAGCAACTATATTGATATTTTCATAATTTTTTTCAAAAAACTTATATACTTTAGAAAATACATTTGAATTCCATTTATCATCAGAATCTAAAAAATTAGTATATTTTCCTTCTATATATTGCATTCCATTATTTCTTGCAGCACTTACTCCTGCATTTTCTTGCTCCACGTATTTTATGTTTTCTGGATAATTTTTTTGATATTCTAAACAGATTTTTTGGCTATTATCAGTACTTCCATCATTAACCAATATAATTTGAATATTTTTTTTAAATCCAATATTCTGTTTTATAACTGATTCAATTGCTTCAGCTAAATATTGTTCTGTATTGTATACTGGTATTATTACCGAAAATTTATATTTGTATTTTTCCATATTTTTCTCCTCATCCTTTATAGTATTTTTATATAAAATTTAACTTAAGTATATTTCTTCATTTTTTAACTTTCCTTATTCTATAATACTTTTTCTTTAAATTCAACCTACGATTTAATTTTTTATTTGTAAACTCTTAATTACAATTTTATAAATACTATAATATACAAAAAAGCAAGTAACATTTTGTTACTTGCTTTTTTGTATATTATACTTTTATTAAATTTTTAAAATTCCTCCAACTGTTTTGTTAACAGCATATTTAGATTTTTCTTTGCTCATTATTTGTGGTCCACCACATAAAACAGCTGTATCTCCTTTTTCTAATTTTCCATCTTCTAATAATTTTTCTACACCTTTTTCTATTGTATCATCAATATCTGTACCATCTTTTATTAAAATTGGGTATACATTCCAAATTGGTCCTAATTGATTATATACTTTTTCTGAATCTGTAATTGCAAAAATTGGGCAAGCTGGTCCATAACCTGCTAATCTTCTTGCAGAATTTCCTGTATGTGTATAATCAATTATAGCATCAGCTTTAATATCTCTTGCTGTTACACAGCTTGTATATGCTGCATGAGAATCTATATCTGCATATTCTAATTTCCAATCTTTTTTAGTAAATCTCTTCCAGTAATTAATTGTTGGTTCAACACTTTTAGCGATTTTTACCATTGCATTAACACATTCTAATGGATAATCTCCCATTGCAGTTTCACCAGAAAGCATTATACATCCTGTACGATCATATATAGCATTAGCAACATCACTTACTTCAGCTCTTGTTGGTAATGGATTATTTGTCATGCTTTCTAGCATTTGTGTAGCTGTTATTACTAATTTACCTTCTTCATTACATCTTTTAATAAATCTTTTTTGAACAACTGGTACTTCTTCAAATGGAACTTCAACGGCCATATCTCCACGAGCTACCATTATACCATCACATGCTGCTAAAATTTCTTCAAAATTATCTATTCCTTCTTGATTTTCTATTTTTGCTAAGATTTTAACATCTTTTCCGCCATTGTCATCCAATACTTTACGCATTTCTGCTATATCTTCTTTATTTCTTACAAATGATGCAGAAACATAATCAAATCCTGCTTTTGCTCCATTTGATAAGTCATTTATATCTTTTGGACTTAAGAATGGTATTTTTACAGAAACTCCTGGTACATTTATACTTTTTCTTGATCCTGCACCACCATCATTTAAAACTGTTCCAATTATATCTTTATCTTTTATTTCATCAACTCTTATTTGAATTTTACCATCATCAATTAATATTAAATTTCCTGGTTTTACATCTTTATATAAATCTTTGTAAGAAAGTGATGTTCCTTCTTCATCACCTAATCTATCTTCATAGAAGAATGTAAATTTTTGTCCTTCTTTTAATTGAACTTTTACATCTCTACCTGCTTTATTTAATGCTGTTCTTATTTCTGGTCCTTTTGTATCTAACATTATTGATACAGGTAATCCTAATTTTTTTCTTATTTCAAAAAATCTTTCAATTTTATCTGCTTGTTCTGCATAATCTCCATGAGAAAAATTAATTCTTGCAATAGACATTCCAGCCTTCATTAATTCTTCCATTCTATTTTCTACTGCTGGTCCTATTGTACATACGATATTTGTTTTTCTTAAATTTCTTTCTTTCACAATAATTACCTCCTAATAATTTGACACTGGATGTTATTATATCACAAACAAATCAGCTCTACAATACATTTTTCAACATTTTTTCTCTATTAATTTCTTTTTTCTCTTATTATTCTTGTCAATATTTACTAATATCATCAATCCAATTATCCCTATAACAGAAGAAATTATTCCAAGATTTAGTCCAGGTGTACTATAAACAAATTCAATTGAATGTTCTCCTGATTTTAGTGGTATTCCTATAAAAGCTGTATTAACCTTAATCGTCTCCACTGCTTGTCCATCCACATAACATTTCCATCCACTAGAAAATGGAATAGATAATTGTAATATACCATCTTTTTGATTTTTAATATTTCCTGTAATTCTATTATTTGAATACACTATATTCTCAAATTCTGATTTTTTTAATTTTTGAGCCTGTTCATCAATCTTTTCGTATGGAATACTAACAACCTTTATTTTATCAAAAGTGAATTTTCCCTTATTCGCATCTATTGTTATTTTTATTTTATTATCTCGTTTGTTACTTTCTCCAAAATTAAACACCAAATTATCCTTTTTTATATAATATGCATTTTTTATATCTTGAACAGTTTCTGAAACTGTTTTTTCTGCATTTTCTACATTCAAAGTATACTTTGTACTACTTTTATTTGAATCTGGTATATAATTTATATTCTCAAAAATAATATATAATTCTCCTTTTGGAATATAATCCAATTGTAACTCTATTGTATTTTTCCCTTTTTCTGTATTTATAGTATTGCCTTCTAAGATTCCTTTTTCATCATTAATTTTATAATTAATTTCATCTTCTATATTTTTTATATCATCTAAATTACCTTTTTCTATTTGATAATCTTTTATTTTTTCTTCATCTTCTATTTTAGCAAATTCTATCATACTATTTTGTTTTTCTAAACTTGTCAAGCTATCATATTCGTTATTATTTATATACTTATTATAAAATATGCCAATAGGTAAATAATTCTTGTTTTCATAGATTTTAGTTTTCTCTATTTCTTTAATTAGCTCAAAACCATATGGTACATATTTTTCATTTTTTTCATCACATACTAAATATTTAACACCTAATAAATCTAATAATTGGGATTTATTATTTAAATTTGATATTGGAACAGTTTGTTTATATCCTGTAAGTTCAAGTTCTTCTGCAAAATTATATACTCCACTATTTCCTATAGAATAATAACCTGAAATACCATTATAATTATACACAATACTTGTATTATCAATTTTTATCGGATATTTTGTAATTCTATAAACTGTATTATCTATCTGTTTTATATATTCAACAGCTTCTTTAAAATTTGTAATTGCTTCATTTTCTGTTTCATAAATTTTATAATTATTTGAAAGTTTTATAAATTCCCCAGAATAATTTCCTTTATCTTTATCTAATAAATATGAGGAGTTTACTTTTATGTTTGTAATTAAAACAATAATCATTAAAATATTTACAATATTTACAGTTACTTTTCTTGTTTTGTTTTTAAATAAAATATCTTTTATTCCAATTATTACAACAAATAGTATTGCAAATATCATATTAAATGCAAAATTTTGTAGCTTTTGTTCATTTTTTTGAGCTGTAAACCATGCTAGCATTCCATATAAAATTGTTACAATACTCATAATTATAATTTCATATTTATTGTAACTTTTTTTAAAATTATTTGTCATTATATAACATAGTATAAATATATATGCAAATATCCATCTATCTGTTGGATATGAAAAACCATTCATTATTGATGCAATTTGTGGTATTAGTAACATTATTGTCATAATTATTAATATAGTTATTTCATTTTTATTATTTTTAATATTCACAAATCCAACTGCTAATAAAGGTATAAATAAACTTGTAAGTCCGACAACTTTCCAATTTGTTCCATCAATATTTAAATTATTCATCAAGAAGTTCGGATAATAGCTAGAACTAAATTCCATTACTATATCTGCATCTGATCTAGCTGAATTTAAAAATGCAAATATTGTAGGAACTAATATAATCCCACTTAAAAGCACTCCTATTATATAACAAATAGTAAACTTTCCTAATATTTTAAAGAAATATTTAACTCCTGCTTTTCTATAATTGTAAAAATAATAGACTGCAGCATAAATAACTGCAATGATTGTTAACATATAGAAAAAGTAATAATTTACAACTGCAGATAAAAATATTGAAATTATAAACAATATTTTCTTATCTTCTTTAAATATTTTTTCTATTCCTATAAATATTATTGGAAGTAATATCATTGAATTTAAAAAATATGGATGTCTCAATCCTCCATATATTGCAAAACCACAAAATACATATCCAATTGTTCCAATTAATATAGGGAAATCTTTTTTCTTTTTATATTTGCAAAAAACAATAAAAGCCAGTCCTGCGCAAAACATTCTTGCTATTACCATTAAACAATATGCATAATTTAATTTATCCATTGGAAATATCAAGCTTATTAATGCAAAAGGATCTCCTAAGACATAATAACTATATTGCCCTATAATATCTAATCCTAATCCAATATTCAAACTGAAAGTATTTAAACCATTTTTAAATACTTTCCTAATATTTTCATTAAAATCATATAATATCGCGAAATGTTGTTTCACTCCATCATTATTCCATATAAAACTTATTCTATTTTTGTAAAATATCCAATATGTCAGTATAAATGTTATTATAAATAAAATTGTATACAAAAAATATACTTTGTTTTTTATAACAAATTCTTTTATTTTCTTCATTTGCTCCTCCAATCATTTTTCCTCTGTACATTAAACACTAAATAGAAATACTAGTCAAGTCTTATTTTAATGCCTCATCCATAACTTTAGCTAAATATTTCATACTATTTAAACATTGATCCATTGTATTTCCTGTTGCACCTATTTCCATGATTGTTGCAGCACTTGCAACATGTTGGTTATATCTTGAATTTCTTACCATTATTGGTTTAAACAAACCTGGATATAGTTCATTTCCTTTTTCTACGATTTTTACTGCATATTTTAAATTATTTTTCCAATTATCATGTTTTAATCCTCCACCATCTGTTCCAATTACAAACATTATTTGTGCAACATATTCATCACCAATTTTTACAGTCGGAGCATACTCATTACTTGAACCTACTGCATCTCTATGTAAATCTATTACAATATCTGTATCAGGATTTTCTGCCAAATCATTTTTTACACTTACTAAAGACCTATCATATGAACCTGTATATGCCGGATAATCGTGATAAGTTTCATCGTGTATAACATTAAAACCATAACTAGTTAATTGATTCTTTAGCTCTCTTCCCACTCTTGCCACTGAATAATTTAAATCAGTTGTTCTAAAATTTCCACTAGCTTTATATTCAAATCCTTTACTTTGTGTATAGCTTTCGCACGTATGAGTATGATATATAATTACATTTTTTTTATTTTTTAGTTCAACATTCGGAGTTAATATTTCTTTTGTTAATTTATATTTCGATTCATTTTTTATTTTCACACCATTATATTCATTGGTGTATTTACTATTTATATTTTCACCATCAACGACTTCTGTTTTTAAACCTGTTTCTGCCTTTTCGGTTTCTTTTTCATCAGATTTTTCTTTTTTTTCATTTTCTTTAGCAATCTCTTTCTTTTCTTCTTTTATATATTTACTCATAGCTAGTTCAGATGATAAAATTTTTTCACTACTATCTCTGTCTATTCCATTTACTTGTTTTAAAACATTTCCTCTTGTTGATAATATTGTTTCTTCAATACACGAAGTTAATGACACTTCTTTCAAACTATTTGAATAAAATGATATTACTTTTATTACGCTAATTAATAAAAAAACTATTATAACAACAGTCATAATAGCGGTTTTAGCTTTTATCACTCTCATATTTATCATAATATATCCACCTTTTGCATAAATATACTATTATATGTATATTCATATATTTAATAAATATGACAAGTATTTTAATTATTTCGTATAGTAGAAAAAAACTAGAGCCAATGCTCTAGTTTTTAATTATATAATTTCTTTAATTTTTTCTGCTGATAATTCTGTTTCTATACTTTCACCAGTTTCCATATTTTTAACTTTAATTTTATTAGATTTTATTTCATCTTCTCCAATAATTATAGTATATGGGATTTGTAATTTGTCAGCATATTTTAATTTAGCTTTTAATTTTTTATCATTTAAGTATACTTCTGTATTTACTCCAATCTTTCTTAAATCTGCTGCTAATTTTATTGGTTCTTTTAAATCTTCTACTACAGGAATAATCAAAACATCAGAAATTGATTTTCTGTCTGCTTTTATTATATTAAGCTCATTTAATTTATAGAAAAATCTTGTAAGTCCAATAGAAATTCCAACTCCTGGTAAACTCTTATCTGTGTAATATTCTGCTAAATTCTCATATCTACCACCTGAACATACACTTCCAAGTTCTCTATATTTATTTAAAAATGTTTCATAAACTGTTCCTGTATAATAATCCAACCCTCTAGCAATTGTTAAATCAACCATAAAATTGCTATCTGGAACTCCAAATAATCTAACATTTTGTACTACTGTTTTTAATTCATTTATTCCTTTTAAATATGTTTCATTTGTAATTCCTAAATTCTCTAATTTTTCTATTTTTTCATCTGAAGAACCTGTTATTTCTATAAATGAAATTATTTTGTTTATTTGTTCATCTTTTACGTTTAATTTTTTCAATTCTTCAATTACTGCATCTTTTCCAATTTTTTCTATTTTATCAATAATTCTTAATATCTCTGTTGAATTATCTTTTTGATTAATACTTTCAAATAATCCATTTAATATTTTTCTATTATTAATCTTTATTGTAAAATCATTAAATCCTAATTCTTTAAAAAGTGTATAAATAATACTAGGAATTTCTGCATCATTAATTAAATCTAATTCTCCATCACCAATAATATCTATATCGCATTGATAAAATTCTCTATATCTTCCTTTTTGTGCACGTTCTCCTCTATACACTTTTCCAATTTGATATCTTCTAAATGGGAAACTTAAATTTCCATAATTTTTTGCAACATATTTTGCAAGTGGAACTGTTAAATCAAATCTTAATGCTAAATCATTATCTCCTTTTTGGAATCTATAAATTTGATTTTCTGTTTCTCCACCGGCTTTTGCAAGTAGCACTTCTGCTGATTCTATAACAGGCGTATCAAGTGGTAAAAATCCAAATCTTTCATATGTTTTTTGTATTTTTTCTTTCATTTGATTAAATAATATTTGTTCATTAGGTAATAATTCCATAAAACCTGATAATGTTCTTGGTTCTACTCTATTCATAACTCTCACTTCTCCTAATCTATATTTGGTTTTAATTCTAAATAAATTGGTTTTTCATCTTTTATTCTTGTAGGATTTCCATGCCCAGGATATACTATTGTTTCATCTGGAAGTATAATTAATTTTTGAGTGATTGAATTCATTATTTCTTCTAAACTTCCTGTTGGCAGATCAACTCTTCCCCATGTTCCTTTAAACATTGTGTCTCCTGAAAACAACATTTCTTCCTCTTTACAATATAAAGATGTTCCATCATTTGTATGTCCCGGAGTAAATATTACTTTAAAACTGATATTTCCTACATGTATCACATCTCCGTCATCGACAATTGTATCTTCTTTAACATGTACAGGTGGGAGTCCAATATATTCAGTAAGAATTGGAAATTCTCTTTTTAAGTTTTCCCTTCCATTTCTATGTATCAATATCTGTCCACCTTTTCTTTCCTTTAGTTCATTAACTCCCATTATATGATCAGCATGGCAGTGTGTTAAATATATGTATTTTAATTTAGAATCTAAATTTTCTAAATTTGCTACAATTTTATCAACACTTCCAGCTGGATCAATAACTATACTCTCTTTTTCTTTTTCGTCTGTTACAATATAGCAGTTTGTTTCTCCTACGTATTTTACAGGAACCTTTATTTTTTTTAAAATCATACAAACCTCCAAATTTCAAGAATACCTATTCTTTTATTGGCAATTTATCTTTTTCTGGTTACTTCATATACACTATCAACTTTTCTTAACTCTTTTAGAATTTTATTTAATTCTTCTATATTTTCTACTTCTACTGTAAGTTCTATACTAGCTATATGTTCTCTTGTAGCTTTAGAATTTAATGCCATTAATTTTGTTTTTAATTTATTTATTACTTGTATTATATCTGCAAGTAATCCATCTCTATCATTTGCAAAAACATTTATATCTACATTGTAAGATGCCTTTTCTTCTGTGTACCAATATACATCTATAATTTTATCTTCATCTTTTAATAAATCTTTTACATTTACACAATCTGTTCTATGAACAGAAACTCCTCTTCCTTTTGTAATATATCCAATAATATTGTCGCCTGGTACTGGATTACAACATTTAGAAAGTTTTACTAAACAATTATCAATACCTTTTACTACAACACCTGTTGGTGAAGGTTTAGTATTTTTTCTTTTAGTTGTTAATTCTTCTATTTTTTGTTCTATATTTTCTTCATTGTGGCTTTTTCTATATTCTTCTAACATTCTAGAAATAATTTTTACTTGTGATATAGCACCAAAACCAACACTTGCATACATATCTTCTGCATTTTTAAACTTATATCTATCTAAAGCAGCATTTAAATATTCTTGTTTAAATAATTCATCATAGCTCATTCCAATTCTTTTTATTTCTTTTTCAATTAAATCTTTACCTTTTTCTATATTTTCAGATCTTTGAGCTTTTTTAAACCATGATTGAATCTTACTTTTCGCTTTAGTTGTTTTTATAAATTTAAGCCAATCTCTACTTGGACCTTTTTGTGAGTCAGATGTCATTATTTCTACAATATCACCACTTTGTAGTTTAGTAATAATTGGCATCATTTTACTATTAATTTTACAGCCTACCATATGATTTCCAATTTCTTCGTGAATTGCATATGCAAAATCTATTGGTGTAGCATCTCTTGGAAGCACTAAAATTTTTCCTTTTGGTGTAAATACATAAACTTCATCCTCAAATAATTCTGTCTTTAATGTATTTAAAAATTCTTGTGGATCTTTCATATCTTGTTGCCATTCTAATGTCTCTCTAAGCCATGCTAATTTGTCTGTAGTAACTGTTACTACTTGTTTTCCCTTTTTACCATAATTTGCTTCTTTATAAGCCCAATGGGCAGCAATACCATATTCTGCAATTCTATGCATTTCCCAAGTACGTATTTGTACTTCGAATGGTGTTCCTTTTTCTCCTAATAATGTTGTATGTATTGATTGATACATATTAGGTTTTGGAACAGCAATATAATCTTTAAATCTTCCTGGCATAGGACTATACATTTCATGAACGACACCTAGTGCTGCATAACAGTCTTTTACTGAATTTACTAATATACGCAAAGCAAATAAATCATATATTTGATCTAATGTTTTATTATCTCTTTTCATCTTTCTATATATAGAATATAAATGTTTTGCTCTTCCTGTAACCTCTGCTTCTATTTTTTCTTTTTTTAGTGCAACTCTAATGTCATCCATTATTTTTTCTATAAATTTTAATCTTTCTTCTCTTTTTTTATTTATTCCTTCAACTAATTCTCTATATTCTTCTGGATATAAATATTTAAAAGCTAAATCCTCTAATTCCCATTTTAATGAATAAATACCTAAACGATTTGCAAGGGGCGCATATAATTCCATTGTTTCTTTTGCATTTGCTATTTGTCTATCTCTTCTTAAATATTTTAAAGTACGTAAATTATGTAATCTATCTGCAAGTTTTATAATTATAACTCTTATATCTTTTCCCATAGCTAAGAACATTTTCCTATAATTTTCTACTTGCATTTCTTCATTACTAGCATGATATTTTAATTCTCCAAGTTTAGTAACACCTGCAACCATACCAGCAATTTCTTCTCCAAAATCTCTTACTAAATCTTCATGTGTTACTTCTGTATCTTCTACAACATCATGAAGAAGTGCAGCACAAATTGTAGCTTCATCTAGACCTATATCTGCTAGTATATAAGCTACTTGTACAGGATGTATTATATATGGTTCTCCTGATTTTCTACATTGTGTTCCATGTTTTTCTTTTGCATAATTATATGCTTTTAATATCATTTTTGTATCAGGCCATCTCTTCTTTTGTTTCATTAAAGTTATTACATCTTCTATAGTTTTGTTTTGTACTTCTGACATATTATTCCCCCTTTAGTAGCTTTTCCTTAAGTCCTTTATATTTATTTGTACAGAACTAAATCCGTTAAAGCTATTAATTTCTAATGTTCCTACAACATCAATTTTATCTCCAATTTTATATTCTTCTGCTAAACTTCCAATATCAAAACCAATCGCATTTATAACCATACTTTCATCTCTTAAGCTTAATTTTAAATGTCTTCCTTCTGATAATGCTCTTATAGAATCTATCTTTAAGTTTCTAATTAAGAACAGTGGAACTTTATTTGCTTCTCCAAATGGTTCTAATATAGATAAACTTTTTACTAAATCCATACTAATGTCTTTAAGTTTAACTTCTTCATCAATATATAAAGTTGGAATCATTTCTTTTATGTTAGCTTTTTTAGCTACTTCCTCAAATCTTGCTTTAAATTCTTCAAAATGCTCTTTTTTAAGAGTAAGTCCAACAGCCATAGCATGTCCGCCGTATTTATCTAATAAATCTCCACATTTTGTTAGTGCATCATGTAAATCAAATCCTTGAATACTTCTTCCAGAACCTTTTGCCAAATCATCTTCAAAACATAATAATATACTTGGTTTATAATACTTTTCTGTCACTTTTGATGAAACAATTCCTATAACACCATGATGCCAATTATGTCCTCCAACAACTATAGAGTTTTTATTTTCTATATTTTCTTTTTCTATTTTAGAAATAGCATCTTCATATATTGCTTTTTCGGTAGTTTGTCTTAAGACATTGTAATCATTTAATTTTTTAGCTATTTTTATTGCTTCTTCTTTTGTTTCTGCCAAGAATAAATTTAACGCTTCATCTTCGTGCCCCATTCTTCCACATGCATTAATTCGTGGAGCTACTCCAAATGAAATTGTATTAGAATCTATTTCTTTGTAACCAGAACTTTTTATAAGTTCCCTTAATCCTAAATTTTTTGTTACACGAATTAGCATTAATCCAAGTTTTGCAATAGTTCTGTTCTCACCTTCTAATGGTACAATATCTGAAATTGTTCCAACACATACTAAATCTAAATATTTTAAATATTCTTCCGCCTTCAAGTTCAATTTTATTGATATTGCTTGGATTAATTTAAATACAACTCCAACTCCTGCAAGCATATTGAATGGATATGTATTATCCTTTCTTTTAGCATCAATTACAGCCAATGCATTTGGTAATACATCTCCAACTTCATGATGATCAGTTACAATAACTTCTAATCCTAATTCTTTTGCGTATTCTACTTCATCTATTCCTGAAATGCCACAATCAACAGTTATAACTAAATCTGTCCTCATATCTTTTATCTTTTTTATTGCTTCTTTGTTTAAACCATAACCTTCATCTAATCTATTTGGAATATATGTATTTACTAATCCTCCTCTTTCTTGAAGATATTTTTTTAATACAGTAGTACTTGTTATGCCATCTGCATCATAATCACCATAAATCAAAATATTTTCTTTATTGTCTATTGCTTTTATTATTCTGTTTACTGCAATATCCATATCTTTAAATAAAAATGGATCATGGAAATCGTCTCTCGTAGGTGTTATAAAAATTCTGACATCATCATCATTAACAACTTTTCTATTTACTATTATCTTCCCTATAACTTCATTTAAATTATATTTTTCACATATTTCTTTTACTTTTTGTTCATCAGAATTATAAATTTCCCATTTTTTTATCATTCACTTTCTCCTTATATAGTTACAATTTGTACAATATTGTATAACATTTCGGAGTTTTTTTAAAGGTTTTTTATAATATTTTTATTGTTTAAGGCAAATATACATTTTTGATAAAAACTTATTTTATTAAATTTAAAATTATTGAAATTATAAGATAAATGAATATCATAAATAATTTTGAGCTTAATAATTGGAAACATGTATATTTTATTCCTGCTTTGTTTAGCATCTCATATTTATTTGCTATTTCATTTATTTCCTTAATATTTTGATCTTTTAAATATTCGCATGCCAAATATTTTGCTTTTGTCATAGCATTAATTTCTAAAGTACTTCTTACTGAATATTGAATTAAAATTAATATCAAAAAGATTCCGGCAAATAAAATCGTATTTTGTACTATATCAGCAATTTCTAAAATAATTAATATAATAAAAAACAGATTTAATAAATTAGAAAATATATAATTAAACCACAGCATTTTTTTATCTTGTATTGAATGAATGCATTCATGAGCAATTGTTTGTATTCTTACAAAATAACTATTTTCCTTATTTAAAATAATTTTATTTGTTGCTATAAAATAAAAACAATTTGTATTTTCTTCCTCCTCTATTTCCACATCTTCATTATTTAATTTTTTTAATATTGTTTTACATATTTCTTTGTTAGAAGGAAGCTTTTTAGTAATATTATTTAATTTTTCATCATTAGCAATATTTTTTATTTCTTTTACATTTGCTTTAAAAACTATCTTTAATACTATAATCGAAATTATTATTACAATTAAAATAATTAATTCTTCCATAAATCAAATTAGGGATATATTTATAAAATATATCCCTTCCTCCTTATCAAATTTATCCCATTACATCTTTTACTGCTTCACTGATAATTTTATTTATATCTGTAAGCATAACACTAAATCTCATTTCTGATTCCAAATAATTTTTAGATGTTTCATTTTGGTATAACTCTGTATATAAATTTTGTAATTTAACACTTAATTCCTTAGAATTTTGCTCACCTTTTAGCATTGCTTTTTGCATATCCACTCTTAATTTATCGAATTCATCTATTTTTGTTTTTAATTCTGAATTACTTTGTAATGCTTCTTTTGATTTTTTATAATTACTAAATTCTTCTGATTGTTTTATTTCTGATGCTAATTTATTTGCAGTATCATATATATTCATATTCTAGCCTCCTATGCATAAGCATGTCTTTTTTTGAAACTTAATAAATTTGTAATTTCGCCTTCCGTATTTTTTGCTTTTTTGGTTTTCTTTGCTTTTTCTTGTTCGATTTCTCTTCTTTGTTTTTCTGCCATTGTTTGACAAATTGCTTTTTGATATATAAAATGTGTATCTTGTGCAATTTTATTCCAATTATATTGTGATTTTACTTTTGCTTTTGCTGCTTTTGCAACATTTGCACATAATTCAGGATTAAATAATAATTCTAGTATTGAATCTGCAATTGAATTTGGATTACCTGCATAACTCTTCATTCCATTTACTTTGTGTTCTACAATTTCATTTAAACCACCAACATCTGAAACTACTACTGGTGTGCCTGATAGCATTCCTTCTAGTGCTACTACACCAAATGGTTCATATGTACTTGGAAATACTGCAACATCTGCACATTTATACATTTTTGTTACTTGAGTTAAATTTAGATATCCTGTGAAATAAACTTTATTTTCTATATTTAATCTTCTAACTTCGTCTCTTAATTCGTCTATCATTCCGCCTTTTCCGGCAATTATTAATTTAGAATCATGATAATTATTTAATACTTTTGGCATTGCTGCAATTAGATTTTGAATTCCTTTTTCATAAACAAGTCTTCCAACATATAAAATAATTTTTTCATTGTCTGCTGCATATTGTCTTCTAAAATTATAATCTCTTTCTACACCATTGTATAAATTTAAATTTACACCATTTGGAATAACATTGATTTTCTCAAAAGGTAAACCAAATAATCTTTGTAATTCACTCTTCATAAAATTACTATTTACAATAACTTCTGTAGATTCATATGTTAGCATCCACTCTGTATCATTAATATATCTTTGTACCTCATCATGTATTCCAGAATTTCTTCCTGATTCTGTTGCATGTATTGTTGAAACTACAGGTATTTTGAAAGAATCTTTTAAGGTTTTTGCTGCATATGCTACTAACCAATCATGGGCATGTATTACATCAAATGGGCCTTCTTTATTTATTAGTTCTGTTGCTTTAGATATAAGATTAAAATTTAATTGCATAATCCAGTCTATAAAATTGTTTGGATTAATCATATAATTATTTACCCTATAAACTTTAACTCCTTTATCATCTTCATAATCTTGTACATTTCCTTCTTTGTATGTTACTACTGTTACCTCATGACCATCTTTTATTAACCTATGAGATAAATCATGTACTACTCTAGCAATCCCTCCTACTACTCTAGGTGGATATTCCCATGTTAGCATTAAAACCTTCATTCGTTTAAGCCCCTTTCTTTAAAACATTTTCTTTAGTATTTTTTAGTCATATTAGTAATATTGTATATAACTTTTCGACAAATGTAAATAACTTTTTCATAAATATTTTATTTTTTTACTTTTATTTTTCCTTTATTTTCTAATCACTTTTTTATTTTATTTTGCATATATTGGAAATAGAAAAAAAGTCTATTTTTGTGTTATGTTAATTTGACTTTTTATAAATTATTTTCCAAATGGAGGTATATATATGTGTGGAATTGTTGGATTTACAAATTTTAAAAAAAATATAGAAAATCCTTTATATGTTTTAAATAATATGAAAGATACTTTAACCAGACGTGGCCCTGATGAAGAAGGTATTTATTCTGATAATGAGAATGTTTTTATGGCACATAAAAGATTGATTGTAATTGATCCTATACGGTGGCAAACAACCTATGATTACTACATACGAAGAAAACGAATATTCCATTGTTTATAATGGGCAAATATATAATGTACCTGAAATAAAAAACATTCTAGTTCAAAATGGATTCAAATTTTCAACTACTTCTGATACAGAAGTTTTACTAAAAGCATTTATATTTTATGGTTATGATGTTGTAAAACATCTTAATGGTATTTTTGCCTTTGCAATATGGAATAAAAATAAAGAAGAATTATTTTTAGCTAGAGATCATTTTGGAATTAAGCCATTATTTTATACTATATGTAATGATAATTTAATTTTTGCTTCTGAAATAAAAGCTTTATTTGAATTTCCTAATATAGAAAAAATTATTGATGAAAATGGCATATGTGAACTTTTTGGAATTGGTCCTGCACATACTGCTGGTACTACAGTATTTAAAAATATTTATGAACTTTCTCCTGCTCATTTTGCAATATTTAATAAATATGGATTACACGTCCATAGATATTGGAAATTTATAAGTAAACCGCATAACCATTCTTTTACTGAAACATGTGATCAAATCAAATTTCTATTAGAAGATAGCATAAAAAAGCAATTAGTTTCTGATGTTCCTTTATGTGTATTTTTGTCTGGTGGATTAGATTCTAGTATAATCACGGCATATGCAAGTGAATATTGCAGAAAAAATGATTTACCTCCACTAAATACTTTTTCAGTTGATTATGTAGATAATGACAAAAATTTTGTAAAAAGTGATTTTCAACCTAATTCTGATAATTATTATATTAATTTAATGGTTAATAAATATAAAACAAATCATACTACAATTGTTTTAGATACACCTGATTTAGCTAAATATTTAGAAGATGCTATGATAGCAAGAGATGTTCCTGGAATGGCTGATGTTGATTCTTCTATGCTTTTACTTTGTAAAAATGTTAAACAATACGCAACTGTTTCTTTAAGTGGAGAATGTGCTGATGAAATCTTTGGTGGATATCCTTGGTTTTTTAGAGAAGATGCTTTGAATAGTGGAACTTTCCCATGGTCTATTGCTATATATGAAAGACAACATCTTTTAAATGAAAATATATCTTCAAAAATTAATTTAAAAGATTATATAGATTTTAGATATAATGAAAGTTTAGCAGATGTAGAGATTTTAGATACTGATTCTAAAGAAACTGCTGAAAAAAGAAAAATATCACATTTAACTTTAAACTGGTTTATGCAGACTTTATTAGATAGATCTGATAGAATGAGTATGTACAACGGCTTTGAGCTTCGTGTTCCATTCTGTGATTATAGATTAGCAGAATATGTTTGGAATATTCCTTGGGAAATGAAAGCTTATAAAGGCCGTGAAAAAGGTTTATTGAGATATATTATGAAAGATGTTTTACCTGATGAAATTGTTAATAGAAAAAAATCACCATATCCAAAAACACATAATCCTACTTATTTAAAAGCCGTAAAAGATATGCTTACCACAATTATGGATAATAAAAATGCCCCAATTAATGATTTATTAAATAGAGAATATATTTTAGAAATTTTGGAAACAAATGGCTCTGCATTTACTAGGCCTTGGTTTGGCCAATTGATGACTGGTCCTCAACTTATGGCATACCTTTGCCAGGTTAATATGTGGCTTGAGAGATATGCACCTAGGATTGAGATTTAATTTATAGCTTGAGGTTGCAAATTGGAACCAACTTATTTTGAGGTGACAATTTGTCACCTCAAATTTTCTAGGTCGCTAACTATGAACTTAAAGTATCTGGTATCATTTTCTTAACATCACGTAAATGATTTTTGTTTTATTCTATTATTGATACAATATTTTCCTTAATTATAATTACTTAATCTTTTTAAATATTCTTTATCTTCTATCTTAGAAATTGCAAAGCATTTTTTTCCCAAATCTTTTAAAGATGCTCCTACATGATATAATTCTTTATTATCTATTACAATAAATCTATCATGAAATTTATTTGTTGTTGCTACTTTTAAAGTTGGATATTGCTTATTAAATTTATTGATGTCTAATCTATTCAGATTACTATTTTGTGATGTTAAAATTACAACTTCTACCTTTTGACTTTTCTTTGATAACATTTTTAAAATGCTATCATCTATGTAATTGTCTATGATTAAAATTTTTTGTTTTGCTTTCTTTATAATATCTATAATTAAACTATATGCATCATAGATTTGTCCATCAAAAAATATGCTTTGTTTAAATACTGATTCTTGTTTTTTTTGCAATTCATCAAATACTTCATCAAACTTTTTATCATGTTCTAACATTTTATATTCTACAGTTGTTAATCTTTCAAATACTTGCCCATTGGTTGCTATAAATCTCCTCATCTCAACAAAAGCATTCATTATATTTATACTTACTTGAATTGCAATATCATTCTTTAACAAACCTGAAAGCATAGCAATGCCTTGTTCTGTAAAAACATATGGCAAATATCTTCTACCTCCATAATTTTCTTTTTCTAAACTTGAGGTCGCAATTTGCGACCTCAAGTTTTCTGCTTCAATTTCAGTTAATTTAAAGCAAAAATTTTCAGGAAATCTCTCAATGTTTCTTCTTACTGCTTCATTTATACGTTTAGTTGGATAGTGATATAACATAGCCACATCACTATCTAACATTACTTGTTTTCCCCTTATTGTATAAATTAAATTTTTAATATTTTCTGTTTCATATTTTTCTACATCTAATTCTTTATTTACTAGCATAACATTATAATTTTCTTTTTCCATAACTATCACTTTCCTTGTAATATTTACTCATAATAGCATATTGATTATATATTTTATTGCATTATTGACTACATTTATTACAATTTATATGATATTACTGTGTAATAATTGTAGAACATCTGTTTGTATTTGTCAAGGGATTTAATAATCGTTTTTTTCTTTTTATGGCAATATATACCTTGAATGCTTAAAGTAATCACTGTATTATGCAACTTGTTTTTCTTCATTCACATTTGGCATCACCTACCTAAAATTATTTTTTGTATAAAAATAAAGTGTATTTCTACACTCTATTTTTTACGGTAATCACTAATCTATAAATTAAATTTAACTGTTTTTATGTGATTTTTACTAAAAAAGTGCCAAAATTGCAGATTTTTAATTTTGTTCTATCATTACTCTCCCTAAGGATATAGTCTCGTGTTTTTTTCTGACAGCCAATGACTGGGCCTCAGCTTATGGCATACCTTTGCCAGGTTAATATGTGGCTTGAGAAGTATGAGCCAAAGATTGAAATATAATTTAATTCAAAATAGAGGTTGAAAATCACAACCTCTACTTTTTAAAATAATTCAATTACTTTGTCCCAGGGGACAAAAATCACAACTAGTCCGAATAAGAAAATTGCAACCGCCGCTTCCTCTTCATACCGCCACGCCATGATTCCCGCTACAATTGTTACACATATACACGCAACAATTTTTAGAATAACATTCTCCATTTTGTTCTCCTTGCCAATTGGCTTTCTAAAACAAGTTAACAAGTTACCACTTATTTTTTAGAATAGAACTTTCTAAAAAATTTTCTTATACTTTAACATATTTTTAATAAAAAAGAAATAGTAATAGATAATATTTTGACTAATCTTAATATACCTGTTCTCCATAGAATAATTATTAAATTTCTTGAAAATAAACATATCACGTATTATAATCTATATCTAAACACCGTTATTATAAAAAATCTTTTAATGGAGGTATTAATATGGAAAAACGGACTAGTGTAAAAAACAATGAAATCAAATTTCCCGAATTTACTTGCTTTGATGATAGCATAAATTTACTCTTGGGAAATACAACATTAACCATTTACGAAAAAACGGACAAATCTTTCGGGATAGAATATGTTAAGCAATCACCCAAAAAAGATAAAGAAGAAAGTCTTTTTAAATTAATGAAACAAACAATAAAAAAAGAACCGTCTGTTCTTTTTAAAATATTATTTTCATTAATTATAGCTTTTCTTTGCGCTTGTGCAATAATATTAATTAATGTTTTTATTAACATATTAGTATTATTGCCATTTACTTTCTTTTTTTCTCTAGCATTTGCTATAATTGTTCTTTATATTGTTGCAACCAAGCTATTTCTTAAGGAAAAAGAAAAAAGTAAGTATACGGCAATGAATAAAGTGATTAACTATGTACATAAAAATCAAAAATTGCCAGAGAATCTTAAAGATATACAAAATTCTTCAAGATATTTTGGTATTTCAAATTTGTTTTGTACAGATTTCTTCATGATAGATTTAATAGCATTAATATCTTTTTCAATACCAGTTTGCTTATTATTTCTATCTACAGATTCTTTAATGCAAATTATATTAGCCATAATATATTTAGGTATATCCTGTATATTATATTTTTTGTGTTTATTTATTAACAAAAAAACCAATATTTTTTGCAAATTAAATTCTATCATCGAAAAAAAATTGTCTAAATTCATTCAATTTATGTTACTATCAAAAAGTCCAAGTTCATATGATCTCTTTATGGCATATTGCATAATTGCTATTTATTTAAGAGATTTCTATCCCGATTTTTACAATAAAACAGACTGTTTTGAGGGATATTCAAAAGAAAAAATATTTTAATTTTTCTTTTATGGCAGAAACATCTACAAACTTAATTGTAGATGTTTCTTAGTATCTATACTTTTATACTATTAAAGAGTGCCTCACTTGCTCAAAAATTCTGAACAAAGAGACACTCTTATATTTTCCGCTTAAATTCTATTTAAGCATTCAGCTCTTACTGCACGATCTAATTCTAATATCTCATTCACAGTATAAAGCTTTCTTACGATATGATTGGAAAGTGCCCAATCAATCATCTCCGGAATTTGTGTAAATCGAATTGCACCGTCCAAAAAAGCCTGAACAGCAACTTCGTCTGCTGCATTTAAAACAACTTGAGCACTATGTCCCATATGGATTGCTTTATATGCAAGTTTAAGACATTTAAATTTATCCAAATCTGGCTCTTCAAATTTTAAAGAACCGATTTTAAATAAATCCAATGGTTCAATCTTATTTCCAAGCCTTGTCGGATAATTTAAAGCATATGCAATTGGAATCTGCATATCTGTCGGCCCGATATTTGCCATAATGGTTCCGTCTGCAAACTGAACCATAGAATGGACAAGGCTTTGTCTGTGCACCACAACCTCGATTTGCTCTTCTGTCACTCCAAAAAGATGATGTGCTTCGATAACTTCAAAACCTTTATTCATCATTGTAGCAGAATCAATAGTTACCTTTGGCCCCATTTTCCAATTAGGATGATTTAATGCCTGCATTGGCGTAATATTATCTGTAATATCTTTATCAAAAAATGGACCACCAGATGCTGTAAGAAGAATTTTAGCAATCTTATTGCTTTCTTCTCCTCTTAGGCACTGCATAATAGCACTGTGCTCGCTATCAACAGTTCTTAGCTTGGTTCCGTATTTTTTTGCTCTTTTCATTACAAGATCTCCACCTGTAACTAGTACTTCCTTGTTTGCAAGAGCAACTTCTCTGCAGTGCTTTAACATATTCCATGTAGGCTGTAAGCCTGCAATTCCAACAAGTGCAGATACTGAAACATCTGCATCTTCAAGCTTAGAAATCATCTCCATTCCTGCTTTTCCAGTGTACACATCAAGTTTTGGAAACATATGCTTTATCATATTAGCATTTCTTTCCTCTTTGATATATACATGTCTCGGCTTGAACTCTTCAATTTGTTCAATTAAACGTTCCACGTTTTTGCCAGCTACAAGAGTAACAGCTGAAAACAAATTCGGATTTTCCTTAATTATCCGAAGTGTTGTCGTACCGATACTTCCTGTTGAACCAAATATAGCAATTCTTTTCATCTCAATTCCTCCTTTTTTTCTATATTGCTATGTTTTTTAATATACTATCTTTTTTTTATAATGTCAAAAAATAGACTTTTAGATTATTTCCTAAAAGTCTATTTTCTCTATCATTTTATTTACATTTATATCATCTTTTGCTGAAATATTATTTGTATTTAAAGAATATATATAATCTTTTTCCATATTAAAATCAGCATTTAAAAATTTGAATATAAGTTTTATTGTATCTAATGCATGTTTAGGTTCTCCTGTACCTCCACCAGTTAATACTAATATTCCTCTTTTTTTCTTAAAATCATGTTTTAAATTTAAGAAATATTCATTACTCCAAATATAATTTAGTCTTGTAAGTAAAGAAAACATTGGTGGTGTTACATTATACATATATACTGGTGATGCTAGTATAAGTAAATCATAATCATCATTATTTATTTTTTGCATATCATCTTTTATACTACATCCTTTTTTTTTCCAGCAATATCTGCAATCTATACATGGACTTATTTTAGCATCATATAAAAATATTTCTTCTATTTCTCCATCTATTTTTTTCTTTAATTCATTTACTATATATGATGTATCACCATTTTTATGTGGTGAGCCATTTAAGATTAATGTTTTCATATTTTTAGCTCCTTAATTTTATTTAAAGTATTATATCAATATATAAAATATTAGTAAATATAATTTTTAAATAACAACAAAGAGACCAAATCTTAGATTTGATCTCTCTGTTGTTATTTGCAGTTTTCGCAGATTATCCATAGATAATCTGTATTGCTTCTTCCTCACCTAATTCCACTATGCCATTACCAATGACATAACGGTCTTTGTCAGAAGAAACATTAATATGTATTCCTCTGCTCCAACCGTTGTTGAAGCCAGGCGCGGACCATGTCTTCGGCTCTTCTACCATCAGTCTGGCAAAGAGCCTTCCACAATTCAGGCACTTGAGAATCTCTTCACGATTCTCTTTTTTTACATGTGCCCACGCATTACGGGTAGCCTTCAGACCGCTGTAATATTTGTCCATCTCCGGCCTATCCTTGTAGTAGGATACTCCTTCCGGCATAATGGACATTCCTTCAGGATAATCACGGATTTTTTCCGCAAATACTTCCGGAACATTTCCGTAAATCCGCAGGAGTGACGCTACTCCGTTTTCACGGATGTAAGCTTTGACTTTCACTCCATCGTCTGCGTACAGGATGTGATACTCTTTTTTTGGGCTCACTCCTGTAATCTGTAACATCGGAACTCTTACAGTTCCTTCTTTAACCTCCGGATCATGGAAATCAATCTTGATTTCCTTATCTTCCGGATAATACGGATATGCCCGTCTAAACCACCGCATTGCCATGGTTCTGACAAGTACTTTATCCATGTTTGTCATGATGTCGATGTCTCTTGGGAACACCTCTCCATCAGCAAACATTCCAGTTACAGAACTACCATAGACTACTGCATAATTTTTCATTTTTTCCCTCCGCTAAAAGGCACTTTGCCTTTTTTGAAACTAATGTTTTATGTTACCTAAATTATATTATACCATTTTCTTCTATACTTTGCAAATCATTTATTCTTTTATATGTACTATAGTCCTTATGCAAATTATTTCTATCCATTAAAATTGGAATTAGTTTCTTTTTATCAGCAATTTCTAATAATTCTGGATTATCATCTATAAAAATTGCTTCATCTTTCTTTATTTTAAACTCATTTATTGCATAGTCAAAAAGTAATCCATCTTTTTTTAATGCATGATATTCTGAAGAAATATATATTTTGGTAAAAAATTTATCTATTCCCCAATTTTTTAATATAGCATAAACACAAGGCCAATTATCAGATAATAGTATTATAATATATTTTTGACTTTCTCTTTCTAAGAATTCATATACATCATCATACATAATATATTTTTCTTCATTATATACAAAATCTTCTGCTAGTTTTTCAGAAACTTCTTCTGTATTTTTTACTATTTTTAATTCACTCATTATATTTAAATAAAATTCCTTAAATGCTTTATATTCCTCTTCTTTTGTAATTATCTTTTTAGAAATATTTTCATTATATTTATTAAATAAAACATTTAATCTTTTTAAATCAATTTTATTTTTTCCTATAATCTCATAAAAATTTGGTGTTATAAACCAATTGCCTGTTTTTGGTTTTCCTAAAACAAGTCCAAAGTCTAATATTAAATATTTTTGTTCTTCTTTATTTTTATCTTTCATTTTTCTTCCCCTCTGCTATTCGTTCTACTATAATAACACATTTGTCGAAATTTGTATAGATTTGTAGAATCAATTTTTCTATACAATAAAACCAGATAATTATCAAATAATTACCTGGTTCAATTCTATTTTCTATTACGTAGGAAAAATCGTTAGATTTTTCTGAAGTAACAAGGTTAAGTCACCTATGTCCGTGCGATTGCGAATCACTCTGTACATGTGGCAAAACCACTTTTCTTATTTAATTTGTCATACATTAAATATGAATATCCTTTTAAATTTCTTCTTGTTATATCTAAATTTAATTCTTTTACTAGATTTAACAATAATTGGTTTGCTTCATTTATAGGAATATTTTTATCATATATTTCTATTTCCACAAAATAGCCTAGATCTTTTACATTATCTAATGATATTTCGAATAAATCTTTATATATAAAACTATCTCTTTCTTTTATTAAGTCACAAATTTTATTTATTCTAACACCTTTTAAAATATTAATTGTTGCATCTAAATTAGATACTTCTGTCTCATATTCTACAATATGTATATCTTCTTCATCATTTCCCATATATATTTTTTTGTAACATAAAATATATTTGTCCTTTTGAATTCTTATCCTAATACATTCATCATCTATATCTCCTCCGAAAAATTTAGGATTTTCTGGTGAAAAATAGATATCATGTTGCTTTTTGTTAGTATGTTTACTACTTCCATCTTTGAAAAAGTTAAACAGTTCCTTATATTGATTTTCTTCAATTTCCAATTTTATTTCAATTTCTATACTATCACTATTCTTTTTCTTTATTAATCTTTCGCCTTGTAAAAGCTCGTTTATTGTAACACCTAATATATTTGATATATCTGTAAATAAAGATAAATCTGGCATATATTTTCCTGTCTCCCATCTTGAAACAGTTTTACTTGTGACTCCTAGCATTTCTGCAAGTTCTGCTTGTTTTAGTCCTTTTTCTTTTCTTACTTCTCCTATAAATTTTCCAATCTTTTCTTGATTCATATTTTCACTCCTTTTGGGCTATATAATATATTTATTATAATTATAATTATCATTTCTATTATTAGTAAAGCCCACAAATAGCGATTTTTATTTAATAGTTTCTTTTAATTTTTCTAAAGCAATCTTTCTACTACTTATATTATTTTTCTCTTTATTACTTAACTCTGCTAATGTTTTTCCATTTTCTAATTCAAATATCTCATCAAATCCAAATCCATTATTTCCTCTTGGTATTTCTGATATATATCCCTCTAATACTCCTGTAAAGGTCTTTTCTTCGCCATTTTTATTTACATATGCAATACATGTTATAAATTCTACTTTTCTTTTCTCTCTTGGCATTCCTTTTAATTTTTCTATCAAATAATTATTTCTTTCTTCTTGTGATGCATTATCTCCTAAAAACCTTGCTGTTCTTACTCCTGGAAAACCATTTAATTCTTTAATGCATATTCCACTGTCATCTGCAATACATGGTAATTTCGTTAATTTATAGATTTCTCTTGCCTTTTTTAATGCATTTTCTTCAAATGTATTACCATCTTCTTCTACTTCTATTTGTATATTCATTTCCTGTAATGTCTTTACTTCTTGATTATTTAATAGTTCTTTTATTTCTTTTGCTTTTCCTTTGTTATTACTAGCTAATATTATCATTTTCCCTCCTAATAGAGCTCTAGTGGGTTAAATCTCTAAAAAATAATTTCCACAATATTTTACAAATTTTATTAAGTCATCATATTTTATAGAAATAGTTGCAGTATTTCTATTTGGATGAATTAACACTTTATTATTTTTTAATTCTTTATCAAGTACTGCTGTTACTTTTTTCTCTTTATCATTTATTATTCCTAGTGGAGTTACTGCTCCTGGAATTAAACCTAAGTATGTTTGTAAATCATTTTCGTTTGCAAAAGACAATCTTTTGCTATTTATTTTTTCTGGTAATGTCTTTAAATCTGCTCTTTTATCCTCTGGCAAAGTATATAAAAATAAATTTTTCTTAGCATCTTTTAAAAATAAATTTTTACACCCAATACCTTCCATGTTTAGAAATACATCTTTCAAATCATCCACTGTATATGCAGGTTTATGCTCTTGTATTTCATATTTTATATTTAATTTATCTAAAACTTCTAGTATTTCCATAATCTCATCTCCTTTAGTTCATGACTAATTCCTATATTTCTTTTACATCATCTTCTATTAGGTAACACATTTCTTCATGCATCTCTGCATCTTCGTTTATTTTATTCATATCTAGTTTTATATATTTTATTGTTCCATTTGCAAGTACATTTCCTTCTAAATCCATAATCTCTGAATTCACAACTAAAAATTTATTATTGTTTTTTACAACTACACCTTTTCCTATTAATTCTTGGTTATATGGAACTGGTTTTCTATATTTTGTATCTAATGACATAGTTACTCCAAATTCTTCCTCGTTTCCTTCTTTGGCCCATAATGCTCTTAGTCCCATTTCATCAAGCATTGCAGTTATTAATCCTCCATGTACTCTTCCTGGATAGCTTTGATGTTCTTCTCTATATTTAAATTTTGTCATTACACTTCCATCTTCCATATTATAAAATTGTGCATGTACACCATATTTATTATCCATTCCACATATCGCACACATTTTGCTATTTCTTTGTTTACTTATTACTTTCATTTTATTACCTCCTAATAGAAATTTAAGGACTGTTCCATATAAACGAAATCATAGATTTCGATGGTCATTTAGTCCTTATCCATTATAAAATTTTTTACCTAAATATTTTTCAATTATTTTTCTAGTTGGTATGCAAGTGTTTTCTGGCATATCGTTTACTGCAAACCATTCATATTTTATAAGTTCTTCTGTTTTCGGCAGTTTTATTTCTCCTGAATATTCTTCTGCAATTAAACCAAATGTTGCATACTGTGCATATTTATTTACATCATTTTGTACGCAAATTACTTTTATTTTACTTACATCTAAATTGCACTCTTGTTTTGTTTTTCTAATTCCTGCCTCTTCTATTGTTTCTCCAAATTTTACTTTTCCACTTGGAAGTGTCCAAGTTCCTTCTAACCTCATGTCTGAATCTGCTTTTTTTGCATCACCATTTCTAAGTAACATTAATATTTTATTTTCTTTATTTTTTATTATTATTCCTACTCCTATCCCAATCTTTTCCATAAATTTCTCCTTTGCTCTTTATAAATATTTTATACTACAAATTTTAAATACTGTCTAGCAAATTTACAAAGTTTTAGCGACGTACACTGTACGCCGCCAAACCTTTACAGCAGGTAAACTTCATCCACTCCTTTAAGGAGTGTTTTGTTTTTTAATTGTTTCTTCAGCTCTTTATTTTTCTTTATTTCAGCCTTAGAAACAATCAAAATTGTTCGTTGTGAAAGTTCTTTCTCCATTGACACTTCAAGAAAACCAATTCTTGAATCAAGCGTCATGAAATATCGTTCTACAACTGCGGTACCTTTTTTTAAGGCTTTCTTCACACGGCTGTAAAACTCTTCATTTGCCTGCATTTGTAGTTTTTCCCAACTTAATGGTCTTTCCTCCAATTCATTCACAATTTTAGAGTATGTAATCCTTCGTACACTCTCATTTTTGTCAACGAATTTTCGAATTTTCTTGTTGTCCGACAGACCTATTAAAAGAATTAAAGTCTTCTTCTGCCGAAAATACTTTAGTTTTGGCTTTCCCTTACATAGAATGCCCTCTTTCACTGCCACAGGATAACCTTCCTCGACATATACCAACTGTGGATCTTTGTCTTCTTGTTTTCCCATTTTTCAACCTCCTTGAATTTTATTCACTCTTTATTATACCATTTTTATCCTTTATTCTCAATACTTATAAGGTCTTTTATGACTTCTCCAGCTATAATTAAACCTGCAACTGAAGGTACAAACGATATACTTGCAGGTGTTTTATAGTCTCCATCATTTGGTTTTATTGGTTCTTCTTTTGAATATACTACTTTTAATTTTGAAATTCCTCGTGTACGTAATTCTTTTCTCATCACTTTGGCAAGTGGACAAACTGAAGTTTTATAAATATCTGCTACTTCAAATTTTGTTGGATCTAATTTATTTCCTGTTCCCATTGCAGAAATTATTGGAATATTAAATTCATTAGCTCTGCATACTAATTCTATCTTTCCAGTTACTGTATCAATTGCATCTACTATATAATCTAACGAATTGTCTATTAAATTACTTCCTGGCATAAAAAATTCTGTAGAGGTTTCTACTTTTGCTTCTGGATTTATACTTAAAATTCTTTCTTTCATTACATCTACTTTATTTTTTCCGACAGTATTAATATTTGCATGTATTTGTCTGTTTATATTTGTAATATCTATAGTGTCATTATCTACTAATAAAAGATTTCCAATACCAGCTCTTGCTAATCCCTCTACTACAAAAGATCCTACTCCACCAATTCCAAATACTGCAACTTTAAACTTTTTTAATTTTTCTACATTTTCCTTTCCTATTAATCTTTCTTCTCTACTAAAAGCTCCGTTCATTTTTCCTCCTCGTATAAAAGATGCACTAAAAATTGTGCATCCTTTAACTGTAACATTATTTCATTTTTTCTTTTATCTTCATTAATGTATTTAAAGCATCTATAGGTGTTAAAGTATTTAAGTCAATCTTATCTAGTTCTTGTGCTATTTCTGCTAATTTGTAATTATATAAATCAAGTTGTCCTGCTTGAACTTGTTTATTTTCTTTTTCCATCTTTTTGCTACCTAAAATACTTTTTCTTTCTAAGCTTCTTAATATTTCATTTGCTCTTTTTAATACTTCTTTTGGAACTCCTGCAAGCCTTGCAACATGTACACCATAGCTTTCATCAGTTCCACCTCTTACAATTTTTCTTAAAAAGATTACATCTTCTCCTTTTTCCTTAACAGCTATAGAATAATTTTTTACACCTTCTAATTTATCTTCTAATTCTATTAATTCATGGTAATGTGTTGCAAATAATGTTTTTGCACCACATTTAGTTTTATCAGAAATGTATTCTGCAACTGCCCATGCAATTGATAAACCATCATATGTTGATGTTCCTCTTCCTATTTCATCCAATATTACTAAACTATTCTTTGTTGCTTCTTTTAATATATCTGCAACTTCCATCATTTCAACCATAAATGTACTTTGTCCCATACTTAAATCATCTGAAGCACCAACTCTTGTAAATATTTTATCTACAACACCTATATGTGCTTCTGTAGCTGGAACAAAACTTCCTATTTGTGCCATCAAAGTAATTAGTGCAACTTGTCTCATATATGTAGATTTACCAGCCATATTTGGACCTGTTATAATTGCTAATCTATTTTCATCATCATCCATATATGTATCATTATCTATAAAACTTCCTGTTGGAAGCATTTTTTCGATTACCGGATGTCTTCCTTCTTTTATTTCTATTTTTCCACCATTATCTACTATTGGTATACAATAATTCATATCTTCTGCAACTGTTGCAAATGAAGCTAACACATCCAATGTTGCAATTATCATTGCTGATTTTTGAAGTCTTTTTACATTTTTTGCAATTTCTTTTCTTATTTCTGTAAATGCTTCATATTCTAAGTTAATAACTTTATCTTCAGCACCTAAAATCTGATTTTCTAGTTCTTTTAGCTCTTCTGTTATATATCTTTCGCAATTTGTTAATGTTTGTTTTCTTATATATCTTTCTGGTACTTGACTTAAATTTGATTTAGTTACCTCTATATAATAGCCAAAAACTTTATTAAATCCAACTTTCAGATTTTTGATTCCTGTTTCTTCTTTTTCTTTTGCTTCTAATTGAACTAGCCAATTTTTTCCTTCTGTTGTAGCAGTTTTTAGTTTGTCAATTTCTTCATTATATCCTAGTTTTATTAGACCACCTTCTTTTACTGTCATTGGCGGATCTTCAACTATTGATTTTTCTATTAAATCATAAATATCTTTAAGTTCGTCTAAATTATTATATAATTCTTGAAGCATATTTGAAGTAGTATTTTGTAATACTGATTTAACCTCTGGTAATTTTGATAAAGAATTTTTTAAAGATATCATATCTCTACCATTTGCATTACCATAAGAAATTTTTCCTGCTAATCTTTCGATATCATATACTTTTTTTAAACTTTCTATAATATCTCCCCTTAGCATTACATTATCTTTTAATTCTTTTACAGCATTTAATCTTTTATTTATTTCGTTAACATCTATTAATGGATCATTTATCCATCTTCTTAAATGTCTTCCTCCCATTGATGTAGAAGT